>CAZVLC010000068.1:0-7237 GCA_964627885.1 uncultured Peptococcaceae bacterium | reverse complement strand
CAAATAATGACAGATTCGTTTGACTTCAGCGGATAGAGGTGCTATAATCATCAGAGTAGATTTATTCTGCTAGTTAGATTTTAGGAGGAATGTTTTCGATGCAAGGAAAAGTTAAATGGTTCAACAAAGAAAAAGGCTATGGTTTTATTGAAAGAGAAGACGGAAATGATGTCTTCGTACATTTTTCGGCTATTCAGGAGGAAGGATTTAAAACTTTGTATGAAGGTGACGCGGTCGAATTTGAAATAGTAGACGGACCAAAGGGTCTGCAGGCGGCCAACGTATCGAAGTGCTAAGCTTTTCCCTTTTCTAAGGATAGTAAAGAAAATAGTAGCCCCCGGTATTCATGTACCGGGGTTTTTGTTTCAGTAAAATGTACACACAATTGTTTATTATCTTTTGTTATTGTTATTGCCTAAATTATCTATCTTTATCTTTCGTTGCAGGATTTTTCTTGTAAGAAGGGAATAATAATTATTAAAGAGGATCGTGAAAGGAGTGGATTTTGATGAAGTTCCAGTATAGGGGTAAAAACATTCAAGTTACTGATGGCCTCAAGGAATATATCGAAAAAAGACTAGGCAGATTAGACAAGTATTTTGAAAATTCGCCTGAAGCCGTTGTATCCTTCGTTGTTGAGAAAGACCGGCAACGTGTGGAAGTGACAATTCCGTTAAATGGGTTTATTCTCCGGGGTGAGGAGGAGTCAGCGGATATGTATTCTTCTGTAGATCTGGTAATTGATAAACTGGAAAGACAGATGGATAAATATAAAACCCGTTTAAGTAAAAGGGTCAAGGAGCTAAGTGTGCGGAATATTGCCACCAGTGCTGAGGATTTGTTACCCGGCATCCCGGGAATGCCAGTGGAGGCGCAGGAGGAAGATAGTCAACGTTTAGTGAGAATGAAACGTTTTGCCTTTAAGCCGATGCTGGCGGAAGAGGCAATTATGCAGATGAACCTGCTTAATCATGGATTCTTCGTGTTTTCCAATGCGGAAACGGAACAGATAAATGTGGTGTACCGTCGTAAGGACGGTAATTATGGGTTGATTGAACCGGACTTAGATTAGACAAGGTTAAATAGGTTAAATAAGGGTGAACAGGGCTATATAAGACTTTGTAAGAAGTTTTCAGGAGGAGAACCGGCGTAGAAGAGCATTTCTGCGCCGGTTTTTTAGGACCGTTTGTAATACAATTATGATGTTTATAGCCTTTTTGTGGCATTGCGCGAGTGAATACATCATGTTAAAATAGAAAGATGAGTGAGGATTAAGCAGAATAAGGAAATAAGAGAATGAATGAGAGAAAGCGGGTGCAGAGGTGGGGTTCGAATTTCTCAAAAATATTTTTGATATAAATGCGAAGGAAATTAAAAAATTAAGTAAAACTGTGGTAGTAATTAATGACAGGGAAAGTGAATTTACGGCTTTAAATAATGAACAATTACAAGCCAAGACAGATGAATTTAAAGAACGATTAGCACAGGGCGAAACACTTGATGACTTGCTCCCCGAGGCTTTTGCGGTAGTGCGGGAGGCCTCCAGGCGGATCTTGGGTTTGCGCCATTTTGACGTTCAGCTGATCGGCGGGATGGTTTTACATCGAGGTAATATTGCGGAGATGAAGACAGGTGAAGGAAAGACGCTGGTGGCTACCTTGCCTGCCTATTTAAATGCACTTACCGGCAAAGGGGTGCATATTATCACGGTCAACGATTATTTAGCCAAACGTGATAGTGAATGGATGGGTCAAATCTTCAAGTTTTTAGGGCTCTCGGTGGGGCTGATTGTGCACGGTCTGGACTTTGACGAGAGGCAGCAGGCATATGCCGCCGATATTACTTACGGGACGAATAATGAATTTGGTTTTGACTATCTGCGTGATAATATGGTTTCGCATCCGGAACATTTAGTACAACGGGGGCTTAATTATGCGATCGTCGATGAAGTGGACAGTATTTTAATTGATGAAGCCCGGACACCTCTGATTATTTCCGGCGCGGGAGACAAACCGAAGGATTTATATGTCCGGGTGGCGAGGATTATTCCTCAACTCAAGAAGGAAATTGACTATAATGTTGACGAAAAGCTGAAGGCCGTTTCGTTAAGTGAGGAAGGCGTGGCCCGGGTGGAAAAAATGCTCGGGGTCGAAAACCTTTATGACGACGTGAATATTGAGTTGAGCCATCATGTGAATCAGGCTCTGCATGCCCATGCTCTGATGAAACGGGATGTGGATTATGTGGTGAAGGACGGGCAAATAATTATTGTCGATGAGTTCACCGGGCGTTTGATGTATGGAAGGCGCTACAGCGAAGGGTTGCATCAGGCTATTGAGGCTAAAGAAGGGGTGAAGATTGAGAAGGAATCCCAGACTTTAGCCACGATTACGTTCCAGAACTATTTCCGCATGTACGAAAAATTGTCCGGGATGACCGGTACAGCTTTGACGGAGGAAGAGGAATTCCGGAAGATTTATAAGCTGGATGTCACCGTTATTCCCACCAATAGGGAAATGATTAGGCAGGATGTCGCCGATGTAGTTTACCGGACGGAGTTAGGTAAATTCCGGGCGGCCGTAGAGGGGATTACAGAGCGCTATGCCCAAGGACAGCCGGTGCTGGTTGGGACAATCTCCATTGAGAAGTCAGAAATATTGAGCAAGATGCTGAAAGAAAAAGGGATTCCGCATCAAGTCTTAAATGCGAAATATCATGAAATGGAAGCCGTGATTGTGGCCCAAGCCGGGCGAAAAGGGGCGGTTACCGTTTCAACAAATATGGCCGGGCGCGGTACCGACATTATTTTAGGCGGTAATCCCGGGTTTTTAGCCAGGATGGAAATGCTGAAAGAGGGTTACTCTTCCCTGCTCATTGAGGAAGCAGCCAGTCACAGCATTGTAGATGATGAGGAAATTTTACGGGCGCGGGAGCGTTACACCCAGCTTTATGCGGAAAAGCAGGAGGAAACGGATCGAGAGCATCAAGAGGTTGTACAATTAGGGGGGCTGCACATTATCGGGACCGAGCGTCACGAGAGTCGCCGAATTGACAATCAGCTCAGAGGACGTTCGGGTCGGCAGGGTGACCCCGGCTCCACCCAATTTTATATCTCGATGGAAGACGATTTAATGCGTCTTTTCGGGGCGGAAAACATCATGGGCCTAATGGATAAACTGGGCATGGACGATGAAATGCCCATTGAGAATACAATGATTTCCCGGGCGATTGAAAATGCCCAAAGACGGGTGGAGGCGCGCAACTTTGATTTGCGGAAGCACGTCTTGGAATATGACGATGTGATGAATCAGCAGAGAGAGGTTATCTATGGTCAGCGCCGTAGCGTGTTAATGGGCGAAGATCTTAAGGAAAACGTTCAGGACATGATCGAAAAAGTTGTGGCCAGAACCATTGACAGCTTTACCGGTGGCAGTAACTATCCCGAAGAGTGGGATTTAAAAAGTATGCTGGATAAAGCTCGTTTGTTTTTCCTGCCCAGCCACAGCCTTACGCCGGAGGATTTGGCCAGATTAGAGAATTATGAAGTACGTGATCTATTGCTGGAAGAGGCGATGAAGGGGTACGAGGCCAGGGAAGAAGAGCTGGGAGCAGAAAATATGCGGGAGCTCGAGCGTTTGGTGACGCTGCGGGTTGTTGACGAAAAATGGATGGGCCATTTGGACGCCATGGATCAGTTGCGTCAGGGGATTGGCTTACGGGCGTATGGACAGAAAGACCCGTTGGTGGAATACAAATTTGAAGCCTACGATATGTTTAATCAGATGGTCGAAGAGATTCAGGAGGATATTGTCCGGTTTGTTTATCATGTGTCAGTGGTGGAAAGACCGGCTGAACGGCAAGATATGGTGGAGAATCGTTCCGATGAGGATGAAGTGAAACGGCAACCGCGTCACGTGGAGAAAATAGGACGGAATGATTTATGTCCGTGCGGCAGCGGGAAGAAGTACAAGAAGTGCTGCGGCAGTGGACAGAACTGATAGAGAACAGAAATTAAGCGATTTTAGGAGAAGCAGGAAGAAAGGATTAGTTCAGAGGATCAGATTAGCTAAGACAAGATCAGATAAGATACGTATTAAGAAATAAAAAGGAGAAAAAAGATGGCGGTAATAGATTTAAAGCGGGAATTGGAAAAGGCGCGCATTAGATTAGAAAAAATAAGGGGGTCTCTTTGACATCACCGGCAAAGAGCAGTTGATTAAAGAATTGGAAGAGCAGATGACGGCTCCGCATTTTTGGGACAAGACGGAAGAAGCCCAGAAAATTGCCCAGAAGGTCACTGTGTTAAAGGATAAATTGCATGAATTTCATGATTTGAACAGTAAGCTGGAAGATGCCGAAGCATTCTATGAACTCAGCCAGGAAAGTACAGGTGGGCAAGAAAGCGGAGGAAACGCCGAAAAACAAGGCGGCAATGCGGAGGATAATGCGGAAGAATACCGGCATGAGGCCGGAGCGGCACTGCAAGGTTTTCAGGAAGCGCTGGAGGTCATGGAGCGGGAATTGCTGTTCAGTCATAAATATGACCACGGGGATGGAATTCTTTCCCTCCACCCGGGGGCTGGGGGCACCGAATCCCAAGACTGGACCGAGATGTTATTAAGAATGTATACCCGTTGGGCCGAAAGGAAAGGCTTTAGCGTGGAGACCTTAGATTATTTACCGGGTGATGAAGCGGGGATAAAAAGTGCAACGCTGCTGATCAAAGGGGAAAATGCCTACGGACATTTAAAAGCCGAAAAAGGAGTGCATCGTTTGGTGCGGATTTCTCCTTTTGATGCTTCGGGACGACGGCATACTTCCTTTGCGGCAGTGGATGTTTTACCGGAAGTTGATGATGATACTGAGGGTATTGTGTTAAACTGGGATGAAATAAAAGTAGACACATACCGTTCCGGCGGGGCTGGCGGGCAACATGTCAATAAGACTGATTCAGCGGTGCGGATGACACATCTTCCCACGGGAATAGTGGTGCAATGTCAGAATGAACGTTCCCAATTATTTAATAGGGCTTCCTGTGAAAAGATTCTGAAGGCTCGGCTATTGGAAGTAAAACGGCAGGAACAAGAGAAAGAAATGGATGATCTGCGCGGGGAACAGCATGAAATAGGCTGGGGGAGTCAGATCCGTTCCTATGTTTTTCACCCCTATAGTATGGTGAAGGATCACCGTACCGGGATGGAAGTCGGAAATGTGGATAGCGTCATGGATGGAGAGTTAGATTCGTTTATTGATGCCTACTTGCGGATGTTAGCAACCCAAGGTCAGTAAAACGCTAATTACAACGCAGATGAAAGACATATAATATGATTAATAAATTGAGATATGATAAATTTTATTGAGATTGGTATAATGATTGTTTTGTGATAGATATAAGAAGGTATATGTTAGGAGGTTTTTGGTTAATGGAAAAAACAATTGACGAACAAAAACTGGCGGAGACAGCCAAGCAGCTGCGGCGGGATATTATCTCGATGTTGGCGGAGGCCGGTTCCGGGCATCCCGGGGGCTCCCTTTCCATTGCAGACATTATCACATATCTCTATTATGAGGAGATGCGGGTGGATCCGCAAAATCCTGCCTGGCCGGACCGCGATCGGTTTGTCTTGAGCAAGGGGCATGGCGCACCGGCGTTATATGCGGCTTTGGCCGGCCGGGGGTTTTTCCCGCGGGAAGAGTTGCTGAGGCTTCGGAAAATCAATAGTCCGTTACAGGGGCATCCGGATATGAAAAAGGTGCCCGGTGTTGATATGTCTACCGGGTCGTTAGGGCAAGGGGTATCGGCGGCGGTTGGTATGGCGTTGGCCGGAAAATTGGATAAAAAGGACTACCGCGTTTTTGTGGTGTTAGGAGATGGCGAAATTGAAGAAGGGCAGGTCTGGGAAGCGGCCATGGCGGCAGCCCACTATCGGCTCGATAATCTGATCGTTTTTTTGGATCACAATGGCTTGCAGATCGACGGACCGGTTACGGAGGTAATGTCGCCGGAGCCGGTGGAGGATAAATTCAGGGCTTTTGGCTGGCAGGTGGAAAGGATTAACGGCCATTCCTTAAGTGAGATTGCCAGAGCGGTGGAAGCAGCGAAAAAGGTTCAGGATAAACCAACGATGATCATTGCCGATACGGTGAAAGGTAAAGGGGTCTCGTTTATGGAAAATCAAGTGGGCTGGCATGGGAATGCACCAAGCAGAGAGCAAGCGGAACAGGCTCTCGCTGAGCTTGTTTAGTAGGAGGAAGAGACTATGGAAAAGATGGCGACACGGGAAGGTTACGGTAAAGCGTTGGCGAAACTGGGTGCGGCACAGCCTAATGTGGTGGTGTTGGATGCCGATTTGGCCAAGTCCACAAAGTCTTATGAGTTTTGTAAGCATTATCCGGAAAGGTTTTTTAACATGGGGATTGCCGAGGCGAGCCTGATGGGGACAGCGGCCGGATTAGCCGCATCCGGTAAAACGGTTTTCGCCAGTACTTTTGCCATTTTTGCCACAGGACGGGCCTTTGAGCAGATTCGCAATTCCATTGCTTATCCGAAGCTCAATGTGAAGATTGCGGCCAGTCATGCTGGGTTAACGGTAGGGGAAGATGGTGCTTCGCATCAGGCCATTGTTGATATCTCCATTATGCGTTCTTTACCCAATATGACGGTGATTGTTCCGGCGGATGGGGTAGAAGCGGAAAAAGCGGTTTTTGCGGCCGCCCAACATGACGGGCCTGTCTATTTGCGCTTGGGGCGTTCGGCGGTGCCGGTCATATTCGGAGAAGAACATGAATTTCGGATCGGGGTCTCTACGCAATTGCGGGACGGTCACGATGTCACAATTTTAGCTTGTGGGATTATGGTGGCGGAGAGCATGTTGGCGGCGGAGGAATTGGCCGCGGAAGGGATTAATGCGCGGGTGGTCAATATGTCCACCATTAAGCCGTTGGATCAGCAAGCGGTGTTAAGAGCGGCGCAGGAAACCGGCGCGATTGTGACGGCGGAGGAACATAGTATTATTGGCGGTTTGGGCAGTGCTGTAGCCGAGTTCCTGGTGGAAAATACCCCCGTACCGCTGGAAAGGGTCGGGGTCAAGGATACCTTCGGCGAATCCGGTAAACCGCAGGAGTTGCTGGAGAAATACGGGCTGACGAAGAAAGAGATTAAGGAAGCAGTTCAGCGGGTGATGAAAAGAAAATAATTAGACGCCACTTGTTTTAACAAGCGTGACAATAAGCTTAA
>CAZVLC010000067.1:0-7353 GCA_964627885.1 uncultured Peptococcaceae bacterium | reverse complement strand
CATTAGCCTTGTTTACCCTTGCTGGTTTCATTCTGCTCGACGAGACATTTTTTCCGGGCTTATTTTGGGGTTGATCCGGTTCCATCTTTTTCTCGAAATTTTTGTCATTGTATTGCTCTTTTTTCTGTTGCGGTTGCTTATCATTACCATTATCCTTATTCTTATTATCGTTACCGGTATTATTGTCTGCTCCTTTGTCTTTATGCTCATTCTGACCATTTTCCTTCATTTCACGTTTTTTTATTTCTTCTGCCAATTCAGGCAAGCGCTTTTCATCCTGTTTGGCCTGAGAAATGATTTGACCCGGAATCCCGCCGGCATCTTTAATCGCTTTGACCACATTGGAAAACTTGAGATCCTCTACATTAATCTCCAACCCGGCCTGTTGTGCCTCCAGCATGACCGCATATTTGCCGGCAGACAAACCGTGTTCCTGGGCTTGTTGCTGAATTTGGGCCGAAATCTCTAACAGCTCAACCTGAACCTGAATATTACGCTCCTGTAGAGATCTTTTGACCTCGGCGTCAAGAACTTTTCCCAGTTTCGCCAAAACTTGCGTGTCTGCAGGCACTTGAGCTTGATCGTTTTCTTCTCGTATGCTATAAGTAACGAGTATATTATTATCTTTATCCGTGGCAAGGTAGTGTTTTTTCGCTGCTTCATCCGTGATCAATCGTAACGCTTTTTCCACAGGATGCCCCAAAACCTTTAACGTTTTTAATAAATTTCTCCCATCCTCGTTTAACTCTTTTACTTCTCTGACAATCCCTTCTTCATCCAACCCCAATTCTACACTGGGATTTATATCAATGCTCACATAGGCGACAACCTGCGAAGGAACAGGGAAAAGGATGGAACTAAGCAAAGGGAGCGACAAAAAACAAAGTAACAAACTGGCGGCAAAAGCTAGCAATTTAACGGTGGAAAAGCTTTTTGCGGCAGGTATTGCCTCTTCAAAGGTAATTTCACTGCCAACCTCTGGTAATAGGGCTTTACGCCAATCAAGGTTTTTAAATTCTCCTGTGGGTGTCAGCACAATAATTTCCCCAGGAGCTGTTTCCATAACCAAACCTTTTTCTCGACTCTTTTCTGACATCTTTCTCACCCTTTCATCTTCTCCAAATAATCTTGAAGATAGAAGAATTCCCCCGTCATAATTAACACTAACGCAATAATATATTTTCGTTGCCGTTCCAGTGTTTTTCTACTGACTATCGCCTCTTTTTCCAATTCCTTCATCGGCAGTGTTTTGGTTCTTTCCAAATAAAGGCGATGCTTTTCGTTCTGCTCAATCAATCTTGCGACCTGAAAAGCCGACATTCTGGCATCCTGATGTTTCGGAGAAATCTTCACCAGCTCCCGAAATTCAATGCCAAACTCCTTTAAACGAAGCACGTATTCCAGGATTTCCTCCCGCCTCATTTCGGCTATTTCCTCTTCATGATAACGTTCGGCGGCTTCAGACCAAGATAATTTATCTAGGCGAACCGCGGCTTCTTCCTCTTCCCCTTCATGAATAAGCGAAGACCACGGTACATCTAAACTCCCTTGCCTGTTTTTTCGGAAATAATCAATGATTCGTCTCCTGATCACCGTTTCAGCAAAAGAGAAAAAAGCCGTATTTTGCTCAAGATTATATTTATCCAATGCCTCGTTAAATGCCATTAAGGCGATACTGACCTCGTCGTCTTCTCCCGCCCTGACAAACCTTTTACAGGTACGAGACGTAACCTTGAGAATGAAAGGAAGATATTTCTTAATTATTCTGTTTCTCTCTTCATCCTCCCCTTGCTGGACTAATAGAATGTCTTTCCTAATCTCTAAGTCCAACACTCTCACCTCTCAATACCTCTTAATATATTAATTCGCATTAATCCACGCATTTATGGGGGTTTTTTCACCATGCCGAGGTTTATATCTGTCTCTTTCACTGTAAATGCAACCGCAGTACTGCTGACGATACATACCTTCTTCCTTCGAGCGAACAACCCCCTCTTTGTAGCCCACCCGAAAATCCTCATAATAGAAGGGCACCCCAACCTCAAGCCCAATTGCTGTCCCCAACTCCTTAATCAACTCATGCTTCTGAAAAGGACTGACTAAAAGAGTGGTGGTAAAAGCAGCGAATTTACCCTTTCGGGCAATTTGGGCGGCTTTCTGCAACCTCAGGCTATAACAAATCCGGCACCGTTCCCCTTCCCGAAACGCTACATTGCGTAAGTATTCCTCAATTTGATACTCTTCGTCAATTATCACCGGTAACCCAACTTTTTCCGCATATCCCCGAAAAGTCTCCAATCTCTTTGTAAATTCCGTATAAGGATGAATATTAGGGTTTGAAAAGTAGCCGTACAATTCGTGCCCATCCTTTTGTAAAGCGGAAATTGGATAGATACTGCAAGGACCACAACAAACATGTAATAATATTTTCATCTTTTTTAAAGCCTCCTACCACAGAGAGGGGTTTTCCTCCTCTTTTTCCGTTCTGGTATCGGTAATCCCTAAATGCTGATAGGCTAAAGGAGTGGCCATTCTTCCTCTGGGAGTCCGTTGCAAAAAACCTAATTGCAGCAAATATGGTTCATAAACGTCCTCAATGGTACTTGTTTCTTCACTAATACAAGCAGCCAGTGTATCCAATCCCACCGGTCCTCCCTGAAATTTCTCAATCACTGTTAAAAGCATCTTCCGATCCAGCGCATCCAGCCCTAAATGATCCACTTCCAACATATTCAGAGCCTGATCCGCAATTTCCCGGGTAATAACCGCGCACCCCTGCACCTGCGCAAAATCACGCACTCTCTTCAATAAACGATTCGCAATACGCGGAGTCCCTCTGGCTCTTTTCCCGATTTCCTCCGCACCGCCTTGATCAACTTCCACTTTCAAAATACGCGCCGCTCTTTGCACAATAATTACTAAATCCTTTGTTTGGTAATATTCCAAACGACTCACTACGCCAAAGCGGTCCCGCAGCGGGGCAGTGAGATTTCCGGCTCTGGTGGTCGCACCCACAAGGGTAAAGGGCGGTATATCCAAACGAATAGACCGGGCGCTGGGCCCTTTCCCGATAATAATATCCAGACAAAAATCTTCCATCGCTGGATAAAGAACTTCCTCCACAGTTCTGTTTAAGCGATGGATCTCATCGATAAAGAGAACATCATGCGGTTGTAAATTAGTTAATATCGCCGCCAAATCACCGGGCCTTTCAATCGCCGGACCGGATGTCGCCCGAATTTGCGCCTGCATTTCTGCCGCAATAATATTCGCGAGAGTTGTCTTACCCAAACCGGGTGGCCCATAAAGCAGTACATGATCAAGAGCTTCCTTCCTTTGCTTTGCCGCCTCAATAAAAATCCGCAGATTCCCTTTCACCTTTTCCTGTCCGATATATTCCGCTAGTAAGCCGGGTCTTAAACTAAGCTCTTCATTTTCCTCCGCTATTACAACTGGTGAGACAATCCTTTCGGATATATCCTCAGGCCTTTTACTTTCTTCAATCATCGTATCCCACCACCTTCTCTGCTCATACTTTAGCCATCTTCTTTAAGGCTATCCGAATTAACTCTTCAACAGTAACATTATCCCCTATTGCCCCAACGGGAACCGCTTTTTGCGCTTCCGACAAACTATAGCCTAATGCCAGTAATGCTGTCACGGCTTCACTCCGCAAATCAGTGGATGAAGAAGGCGCAGCGAAATCCGAAACCAGTTCATCCGGTAAAACATTTTTTCCGATTTTATCTTTTAGCTCAAGCAACATCCGCCCTGCTGTTTTCTTGCCTACCCCGGATATACTTACCAGCGGCTGAATATCGCCAAAGATAATGGCCTGGCGAAGCTCCCGCACCGACAAATGAGATAAAACCGCCAACGCCAGCTTAGGACCAATCCCGGAAACCTGTAATAACGCCAAAAACATCTCTCGTTCTTCCGGCGTAGAAAAACCATATAGACTTAACTCATCTTCCCGTACATGCAAATAAGTAAAGACAGTTGCTTCTTCCCTTACCGCCGGCAATTTCGCCATGGTTAAGGATGAACAATTTAAGCGATATGCAATCCCTCCTACCTGCATAATCAGGTGGTTTGCCCCCTTAAAATATACTTCTCCTTGGATAAATTCTATCACGCCCTGATTCCTCCTTCTCTTTACCTAGCCCAAGCGATAACCGGAAGAACAAAAATGGCCATGGCAAATCGCAATCGCCAAGGCATCGGCAGCGTCATCCGGTCGCGGTATTTCTTGTAAGTTTAAGATCGCTTTGACCATAAACTGAACCTGCTTTTTCTCGGCACGCCCATATCCTACAACCGCCTGTTTTACTTGCAGAGGTGTATATTCAGAAATTGGCAGGCCTTGCCGTTCTGCCGCCAACAAAGCTACTCCACGTGCCTGTCCAACTTGCAGCGCCGTTTTCACATTCTTATTGAAAAACAGTTCCTCAATCGCCAGATAATCAGGCTTGTACGTCTCGATCAGCTGTTTAACCCCTTCATATATCTCATTAAGTCTGCCCGGCGGTTCAGTCGTTTTAGCAGTACTAATCACTCCATAGGTGATCATATGAAAATGATTGCCTGTATAATTTACCACTCCATATCCGGTAATCGCCGTACCGGGATCAATTCCTAAGATTATCAATATTCTCACCCCGTCATTTAATTCTCCATGATAATCCGAATATCCTCCTCGCAAAAAAAGAAGCCGTCTCAGTATATAATTCTAATCTCTTGAGACAGCCTCCTTATCCTTCTTCACTTCATATATTCACCTAGACTATCCAGTGTCGCGATTACTTCTTCCCAAGATAGGAATTCCCACGCTCCGGCAAATATTTTCTGCTGCAGATTGGTTGGTAGTTTATCTACGAAAATCTCCGTAATCTTCGCGGGTTCACCACAAGCCCGCCCGACTTCCGCCGGCCCGGCATATACAGCCACCTTTTCGCCTGAGGCATCACTTAACATATGCCACTGAGCACTATGTTCAGGACATAAACCTTCCTGATGTAATTCCAAAATGACTCTATTCTTCTGCCAAATAACTTCCCAACCGTCTTCTTCCGTATATTTTGACCTCAATTTTTCTTCAGTCAGCTGATTAAACCCTGTACGCACTAATCCTGTTGGGATGTGTTCCCATAGACAAGATAGGTGATATGCTTCACACAAGGCATATTTTTCCCTAATTAGCACCTGCGTCGCAAGCGTAATCACTCTTTCTGACAACGCAGTCTCAGTATTTATTGCATTATTGAGTTCATCATTTTTACGCGCTAAATACTGTAGATATTCACAACTGGTGATCGCCGTCCCAAAACAAATTATCACCAATGACACCAGAAGATGCTTATATTTACCCAATTTTTGCAGCAACACTATCCCTCTATTTCTTGCGGTTAACATTGATAGTTAGATAGTGTACCCACTTCACCCGAAAGATAATCACTTACTACTCTAATTGTTCTAAAATCTCCTCCGGAATATCAAAATTTGTATAGGTGTTCTGGACATCATCATGCTCGTCAAGATAATCCATCAAGCGCAAAAGATACTTCGCCTGTTCGGGATCTGTAACCTCCACCGTTGTATCCGGAATCATCGAAATTTCCGCATTGCTAAATTCTAATCCGTCTGCTTCTAACCCTTCTTTCACGCTTTGGAAATTCGCCGGGTCAGTATAAATCTCGATTTCTTCCTCGTCATCGGTATTCACATCGTCTGCCCCTTTGTCTAAAGCAAGAAGTAGCAAATCATCTTCACTAAGAGCTAAATTAGCTCTTTCCAGAGTAAGAACTCCCTTTTCCTTAAACATCCAGCTTACGCAACCGGTTTCGCCCATATTACCACCGTTTTTCGAGAATATATGCCTAATATCACCGGCTGTCCGATTACGATTATCCGTTAAAATATTCATCATAATCGCTACTCCACCCGGTCCGTAACCTTCATATACTAATTCTTCATAATTATTGGCATCCTGATCTCCAGCCGCTTTTTGAATAGCTCTTTGAATATTATCATTAGGCATATTAGCTGCTTTAGCTTTCTGCACAGCAATTTTCAAACGAAAATTCGCATCAGGATTGGGGCCTCCCCCCATTTTAACCGCAACAATTAACTCACGACCAAGCTTCGTAAAGATTTGACCTTTGGCAGCGTCTGCTTTCCCTTTCTTATGTTTTATATTAGCCCATTTAGAATGCCCTGACATTAAATATTACCTCCTCGTAATCCTCTGAAAATCGATTTTTGCTCAAAGAAGACACAGGTATACCTGTGTCAACAATTCCTTTCTGATTTTATCATATTTTATGTAACCTGACAATTGAACGGTGTCTTCAAAAATATAAGGAGCAAAAAAGACACAGCGTAAAAGCTGTATCTTCATTTTCTCTATCAACCTACTCATAATCATTCGTGATTCAAAATAAAGACCTGAACATTACGACGACCCCATTTTAAAGCCTCTGACCGCGTTTCAAAGAACAGATCAATTCGATTTCCTTTAATGCTGCCGCCAACATCCATTGCCGTACCATAGCCATATCCGTCAATATATAATTTGGAATGCAAAGGAATAACCTTGGGGTCAACTGCAACAATACCTACGCTAGGCCAAACCCCAGTATAGGTCCTGTTGCCGGTATGAGTATATCCGGTAGCACTCATTAATAAAGACTTTTTAAACTCAACTGAAGTTCCACCTCTGGAAACAGTCTGCCTTATTCCGTACGCCACAACTTGTTTGACCGGCTCTTTAACCAGTACTGTTTTCACAAAGTTACGTACGATCTCCTTACCATCTTCCAAAATAATTTCATAAACCTTTTTTTCGCGACCATTTTGCCCCTTTTGAATCACTCTTGTTTCACCTTGATAAAGATCAGCTGATTCTTGTTTCTCCACTGTAAAAGGAATGGTCTTTTCTTCTTCAACAGTTTCCTTCGCGACACGCACTACCTTAATTTCGTCCTCAACAATTGCATCTAAAGCAGGATATACTTTATCATCGGGACCTAAGTTGACTTGCCTTTCTTCTAAGATATCCTTGGTTACTTTTTGGGCGGTAAAAACATCGTATGTTTCTCCGTCAACAATTAGTTGATATACCTTTTTAATGTCCATCATTTCAATTTTTTTCTCATCAGCGGTCTTTTGTCCACCAAAAGGGAAAGCAACCATAAGAAATACAGTACTCAAAATAAGCAGTACTTTAAAGATACTTTTATGTACTTTCACAAAATGCACCTCCGATAAACATAATAATTCGCGATAATTTCATGTTATCCTTTTTTTCTATTACACTATTCTTCACAATTAATTATCCATTTAAACATCTTCCAC
>CAZVLC010000066.1:0-7407 GCA_964627885.1 uncultured Peptococcaceae bacterium | reverse complement strand
AGCGGTTCTGTTTTATGACACAAGGTACAGATCATTAAATGATGATGAGGGTTTTGATTGATTAATTTATACTTCGTACCATCCTGATAAACGACTTTTTCAATAAGGTCGTTTTCTATTAGCGTTTCCAGGTTTCGGTAAACAGTGGAAAAGTTAATCTTTGTGTCTTCTTTTCGGACAAGATCATATATTTCGGCGGCATTGAGGAGCTTACTGTCGGCGTCCAGAAAAATCTGTAGCATAATTTTGCGGGCCGGGGTGAGTTTGAGCCCTTTTTCTTTAATGGTGAGTATAAGGGTGTTTAGTTGTTCATGGTTATTCATCGGTGTTCACGACCTCCTCTATCATGAACTCATCTTTATGGAAACATAGGCTAATTTTTTTCCCAAGCAGGATTAAAAGCAGGATGAAAACGGAAGTAAGAATAATGGTACCACCGGGAGCTAAATCCAGATAAAATGAAGTAATCAGCCCAATTAAGACTGAGGATATCCCAAAAGTGACTGCCCAAAGTAAGGTGTCTTTAAAACCACGCGATAGAAGCAATGCGGCGGCAACCGGAATAACCAGCAGTGAAGAAATCAGCAAAGCCCCCACTATTTTTAAGCCAAGGGCAATCACCATAGCAGCCAGAAAAAGCAGAAGATAATTTAAACGTTCCACCGGTACATTAGCTAAGCGGGCACCTTCTTCATCAAAAGTGAGGAAGAAGAATTCACGGTAATAGTAGAACAGTAGTAATAGAGAGATTAGTGCTAAAAGACTGACAACCAAAATATCCTGTGCGGTTAACGTGAGAATACTGCCAAAAAGGAGGCCGGATAAACCGGAATCAGAGGTGTTGACGATGCCGATTAAAATCACGGCTAACCCGAGACCGGCGGACATCACAATCGCTAAAGAGAGTTCCGCATAATTTTTATAGATCATTCTTAACTTTTCCAGCAAAAAAGCAACCAGACTGGAAAGAAACAAGGCAAAAGGAAGAGGGCTGATGTTCCATAAGAGGCCTAATAGTACGCCGGAGAGGGAAACATGCGCCAAGGTATCGCCTACCATGGACAGCCGGCGTAAGACCAGGAACAGTCCGATCGTGGGGCATAAGATCCCCACCAATATTCCAATGGCAAAGGCTTTTTGCATAAAAGCATATTGCAGTATTTCAGGCATCTTTCCCACCACTTTCCACTTTCCACTTTTCTCTGGGTATTTCGGTGATTTTCTTATTGCCGACGGAGAGAATCCGTGAAGCGTATTTGAGGATAGAGATTAGATCATGGGTAACGGTGATAATCGTTAATCCTTCTTGATGCAAGTCGGCAAGTAGTTGGTATAGTTCCTGTTGCGCTTGAATATCAAGATTATTAGCCGGTTCATCTAGAAAGATAATTTCGGGATCATTAAGGAGTGCTCTGGCTAAGAAAACTCGTTGTAATTGTCCGCCCGAAAGAGTCCCTAACAAGGAATCCTGCTTTTGGCTTAGCCCCACTTTCGCCAGCACCTGGCTAATGTGTTGGCTCCTTTTTCGTTGCTTTTCGGCAAGTGTCAGCACCTCCCATACGGTTGCCGGGAAGCCGTGGTTGATGTTCGCTTTTTGCGGCAAGTAGCTGATCGTGGGTTTTTTTTGCTGGGGTGTTCCAATTTTAATAGTGCCTTGTTGAGGTTTCAATAGACCCAGGATAATTTTTAATAACGTGGTCTTCGCCGAACCATTTGGTCCGATCAGCACTAAAAAATCGTTTTCGGTGACACTAAGCTCAATATGCTCCAGGATAGGTTTTTCTCCCGGATAAGCAAAAGTAATATTTTTTAGTTGAATGATCGCTTTATCATGTTTGCAATCTTGACAGTTTTCGTTCATCATTCACTCTCCAGAGCTTTTTGCAGATTTGTCAGGTTTTCCTTCATAATGCTGAAGTAATCTTCCCCATTTTGTATCGCTTTTTCCGAAAGACTTCCAAAGGGATTAAGTACGAGAATTTTTGCCGATGTTTCCCTGGAAATAGTGTCGGCTACTTTCGGACTATAGAGGGCTTCAAAGAAAATATAGTTAATCTTGTGCGCACGCACAAAGTCAATCACTTCTCTAAGAGTACCCGGGGTTGGTTCGGTTTCGGCACTTAGACCCATAACCGCAATTTGGGATAGACCATATTCGCGACAGAGGTAGCCAAAGGCTTCATGGGTAACGACGAGCTCTTTATTCTTACAGTTCGATAGTGACTGCCGATATTCCTGATCCAGTTCGGTAAGCTGTTTTTCAACGACGTGATAGTTTTCGGTGTAATAGTCTTGATTAGCAGGATCAACTTGAATAAGTGCTTGAAGAATATTTTGGCAAAGCTGTTGGGCACAAACAGGGCTAAGCCAGGTATGAGGGTCTGTTTGTCCGTGGTAGTGTTCGTCTGTTTCATGTTCTTTTTCATGCGTTGCGTCCTGATGGGTAATCAGGGAGATTCCACGGCTTGCTTCGATCATTAACAAAGGAGATCCTTGGAGGGTATTGAGTAATTTATCTAAATACGGTTCCATTCCGGCTCCATGATAAAGAAAGAGGGTGGCTTTACTTAATTCGGCAACTAGCTTACTGGAAGGTTCATAGGAATGAGGTTCGCTCCCGGCAGGGGCAATATTAATTACGGTTACTTTATTTCCACCGATTTTCGTTGTAAAGTCATAAAGTGGGTAAATACTGGTGTAGACAACAGGTTGAGGAGAATTTGTGTGAGCAGCAGGTGAAGCAGTTTTCTCTTTCGGCGCACAGCCGATAGGAGCGAAGAGGGATACTATCAGACTGGAGATTAACAAGGAACAAGCAAACTTCTTTCCAGTGAATTTTTTCAAGATCGACATGACTTTTCCTCCTAAGTGCAAAACGTTAGCATTTGCATTTATATTATATCCTCATTGCTTCTGATAAAGCAAGAAAGAAAAACACAAAAATACCTAAAGATTGCTTTGGATATTTATCTGTTTTTGTATAATAAAAAAGCTTTCTCCTTGTTCTTTAAAATGGAGAAAGCTTGTATTATTGAGTTTATGAGGGCTATTAAAAGTAAATAGAATAGGGTATACCGTTTAGGGGAGATACGGAACAGGATTAACCGGGTCACCATTCTTTCTCACTTCAAAATGCAGCTGTGGGCCGGTACTCCAGCCTGTACTACCGACCTTGGCAATAGTTTGTCCTTTTTCCACCGTTTGTCCGACGCTCACCAGGGTTTTGGAGGCATGAGCATAAAGGGTCACAATATCGTTTCCGTGGTTAACCATTACCGTATTGCCATAACCACCGTTCCAGCCCACCTGGATGACGGTTCCGCTATCAGCGGCAACGATATTTGCACTTTTGGGAGCCCCTATATCCATCCCAGTGTGCATCTTATTTTTTTTCAAAATTGGATGTCTTCTCATTCCGTACGGAGACGTAATGCGGCTATATCCGGGAGCAGGCCAGGTAAAAACGCCAGTACCTAGAGATTGTCCGGTAGTTCCCTGGGTGATTTTCCGGATTTCCGCTGCAATAAGACGCGATTGTTCTTCCAGTTCATTTAAGGCTTGCTCGATTTGGGCTCTTTCCGATTTGACTGATTTATAGATTTGCTGTTGACGAGAGCTGGCAATGGCTAGTTCCCGTTTTTGGTCATTTTGGTTTTTCTTTAGTGTGGACAATGTTTGTTTTTTCTCTTCTACAGTTGCCTGTTTTTCTTCGATAGATTTAATTTTATCTTCTGTTTCCTTAATTAATTCTTTATTATTCTTGGTTAGCCGGCTTAATAAATCCCAACGAGTTAAGAAATCGGTAAAGCTTGTGGAGCCAAGCATTACTTCCAAAAACTGAATATCTCCTTGCTGGTAAATGGCCACCAGCCGTTGTTCCAGCACTTCTTTACTGGCGGATAATGATTCATTTTCCTGTTGGAGTTCTTGCTCCAGAATGACCAGTTCTTTTTCTAAAGTTGAAAGTTGGGATTCTGTACTTTTTAATTTTTTTGAAGCTTTGTTTAAAGTATTATTAATAGTTTTCAGCTCTAAATAAGTCTTACTTTCTTCCTTTTTCTTTTCCTGGAGCAGACTTTGATTTTGCTGAATTTGTTGTTCCAGGACATTTTGCTGCTTTTGTAAATCCAAGTCTGCGGCATAAGCGAAAAGGCCGCTCGCGAAAAAGAAACATGTTGATAAAGCAGTTGTTTTGACTAGAGTTGATTTGTAAAAAAGAATCACCGATATATACCTCCTTGATGCTATGTTTGCCACTCATTATACTTCGACACAATTGTGATAAATCCTGCTATTTTTTACTAGATTATTTTTGTGAAAACCGGGAGGCCTGAAATTTCTGCACAAATCTCGTAATAAAGCCATGTTTCCCCAACCACGCTAGTGTAATGATGATCAGTAAAGCAATAACATAAGTACCAATTACATTCCAGATAGTTCGAAATACCAATTTAAAAGGAGTAAGTTGGTATGTATCTTGTAAAGCTTCCTGCCAAGTATGGCCTTCGCCGATCTTGCATAATAATTCCCCAAAAAGTTTATCGTCTTTTTCCTGTAAGTATTTTAAAAGAGAGACGCGCCAATTTTTACCGAGCATCAGGGAATCCCCTAAGGCGGTTAAATCTTGTTCCGGAAGACTGTTCCAGCCCTGTCCATACCAGTAGCTTAAAAAATAACGGTGCACAGCGATTCTGGTATCATAAGGGGAAAAAGGAGCAGGGGTATAATGCATAAAGAGTATTCCTTGATAGTCTTTAATAAAGTCATAGTTTTTGCCCATAAAGATAAATAAAGGGCTTTTTGCTTCGATGGGGACGAAGCCGAGTTCCTTTGTAATATTTAAATAGCTTTTGAACCAGGCGTAAAGCTTATTTTGCTCTTTAGGGGTGTAGTCGACCATAATTAAATTTGCCCCATCCAGGATAAAGGTTTCGCTTTGCATATCTTTATTTAAATAGAAGGCTTCTCTTTCCCCGGAAGTGCTTTCCTGTCCGCGGTAATCTATAGTTTTGATTTCATAGTAAAGCTTTTTAAAAGGTCCTGGCGCGGGGACAAAATAGAGCGGTTCATATTCATAGATAAATTGTTGTGCCTGCTGGACTATTTCTTTCGTTTCTTCCCCCTCCCAATGATAGAGGAGGGTTACTTTGTCGATATCTCCGTCTTTGTCGGTAAGATACCCTTTAATAGTGATTCCTTTTGTATTAATATTTGTATCGGTATATTTAATAGTGATTTCCGGAGGAGAAAACTTAATTTTTTCCGGCGGTATTTGCGCAATTAGCCATGGCTGTAAGAGCGCATGAATTTTTAATTCGCTAATTTTGTTTAGCAAGCCCAGTAGTTTGTGGGGACTTTTCGTGTAAGTTTTGCCTAGTTCCCAGTAAACACGCGGATAGATTTCATCACTATCCGCTAGGTCTTCATAAATGGAAAGAGCTTTTTTCGAATAGCCGGCTTTTTTTAGATAGTAAGCCTGTCCAAGTTTCAGCAGATTTTTATCCCGGCTGTTTTTCAGGTCCCGTGTCTTTTTCTCTAAAAAATCAGCAGCGGTATTATCATTTTCCGTGGCAGACAATTCCTGCAGATGTGTTTTCTCAGCTTGAGAAAGCAAATTCTCCCAGGAATTGCTTTCTTCCTGCGGATTAGCTAAGATAAGAATATCTTCCTTTTCCTTACTTAAGTTTTGTTCCCAGACGAGGGAATTCCCTTCAAACCGGTAATAATGAGGAGCAAGGTTCAGAATTTGTCCCGGATGGGTGTTCTGGAAATTGAGGGTCAGGGAAAAAACAGGGGAAGCGGGCTCGGCCCATAACGCTGTTTTAACAGGGTCAAAGCGATAGCCTGTTTTACAGAGCCCTTGTTCATCAAGCATATTTTCTAATTCATAAATTAATTTCAGGTTTACTTCTTCTTTTGCTTCCAGCTTAAGTTCCCAAATGTGGGCATTTAATCGAGCATCAAAGGTGGTTTCAATTATTTCTTCATTGCGGTATACTTGTAACGCCTGGGTAATGTTCGGCAAACCGAGTTTTACTTTTACTGTAAATTCTTCGGGATTCACCAGTGTATAAAGACCTTGGACATTTGTCGCTTTTTCAGACCAATCAAGGGTAATTTCTTGCCGCTCTAAGGCAATTTTGGTTTTGGCTAAAGGGAAAATATCCTGGGGGAAGATTTCGGGGAAACTAATTTCTACCGGAAGGGTCACCAGATTTTGCGCGATCGCGGCAACGACAGCTTGTACTGCGGTGGTGGCAGCCATAACCGGAGCTAAAACTATACAAAGCAAGACACTGCACAGCAAGAGAAGAGTTAAAGAAATCTTTAGTAATTTATGCTTTTTCAAAATGAAGCCTCCTTAAAAAATAAAAGAAATATTAATCAATGGACGGATCCAGCTGATTCTTCATTAATTCTATTCGAAAAATCCACTAAGGTAAATAAGAAAAAAGTTTTAGTTAAAAGCGCCAAAGGAGAAGAATAAGAAAATGCTTAATTTGGAAGAATTAATTCATACCGAGTGGGAGCTTGTGCTTTATCGTGGCATTCTTCAAGATGTGCTGGTCGAAAAATTATTGGCTTTAAGTAAAGAATTAACCAAGATGCTTCCTGATACCCATGGCGTGTTATCCCGTTATTATGATTTTGCCACAGCTATTTTGCCTCGCGCCGCCAAAATAGCCGTACCGGGTCGCAATGTCTGGCAGGATTATCTCTTAGAACTAATTCTACACGAAGAAAATCTTTTTACGCAGCAGGCAGAGCGGCAAGAAATGGGCAAAATTCCTGTCCCTCTTCGCCAAATGGCGGTACATGATTTGCGTTGTTTGCAAAAGATGGCGCAAATTACCGGTGCAGATTTGCAAAGAACAATAGCAGAGAAAATCGGGGCCAAGAGCGGGCTGGAGAGGCTACCGGGTTGGGAAGGAATTTTCTTACCTGAAGAAAGGCAAGACCTCAATTGCGCCAAAATCAAGCGAGACAGTACCGAACAAATCAAGAGGGATTTTGCTGAGCTTCCCGACTGGGGGGAAGGGCTGGCACTGCTCAGTGTATATTATCGTGCACACGGGGTTGGCCTTTTTGGCCAATATCACTCATTCAGGTGGGTGACAAGGAATAAGCAGGAAGGCGAACTGGTGGGTGTTCAGTATCCCGACCCGGTTTCTTTTGCTTCTCTCTTTGAATACGAAAATGAACAGAAAAAAGTTATTGAAAATACCGAACAGTTTTTGGCGGGATACCCGGCCAATAATGTTTTGCTTTATGGGGAAAGAGGTACCGGGAAATCATCCACGGTCAAGGCGTTGGTGAATCGCTATGGGAGAAAAGGGTTACGTCTGATTGAAATCCAAAAACAGGATTTGGACGATTTTCCGTTGATTATTAATAAGCTAGTGGGCC
>CAZVLC010000065.1:0-7481 GCA_964627885.1 uncultured Peptococcaceae bacterium | reverse complement strand
CCACATAACACATACTCGCATATAATGGATAACCTAGCGTATAGTGCAAGATTAGGCCAATAACGACAGCATTAACCACCACCGGAGGAAGTGGAGCTAAAACCGGATGGGGCATCTTCCTGGTTAGATATGCTGCCAGTAACGTCGCTAAGCTTCCAAAAATAATATCAATTATCCCCAAAACGCTATAAATATTCGAAATAAGACAACCTAGAAACAACCCTAAAACTGCTTCCGGGAAAAGAAAGGGCAAAACGGTAAGTGCTTCCGAAATTCGCACCTGGATCACCCCGTAACTAATCGGTGCAAAAGCAATTGTAATAACCGCATACAACATCGCAATAACGCTAATTCGTGTAATAATCGTTGTTTTCATTCTTAATTTGTACCTTTCTCTGTAATAATTTCTCCGCAAAAAATATTATTTAAATTTTATCGTAAAAAAGAGGAAAATACTAGGGATAATGCCGAATATTAAAAGAATAATAAAATATGAAAGAGGGCGAAATTTTTATGTCCTCCAATAATGCCGAAATGGATGTTAAGCAAAGTATCCCTTTTTTGCGTGTGATGATGTGCGTGTTATTTTTCCCTTGTTTTTTCCTCATGGATAAAAGCATTTCACCTGCACTATATTGGGTTGCCGCCGGAATTTCTCTTTATGCCGTAGCCCAAGTTCTCTTCCCCCAATCGACCAACATCTTCGGCAAACTATCTCCCCTTACTTTTCTCTTGGATATAATCGGAATTAGTCTTCTCATCTACTTTGAAAAAAGATATGCTTTCGCTCTTGCCCTTTTCTATCTTTTTCCGCTTTTTACTCTATCCTTGTATAATAAAACCTATTTTACCTATATTGCAACCTTTTTAAGTAGTGCGGCCTACCTTTTGATCGGTGTTCTGAATGATTTATCCCTACCGCTTGTGCTAATGCAAATAATTATCTTCTTTATCCTTTCCTATTATCTCACTTCCTTAAGCAAAATGTTCCACCAATCTTACTTTATCTTAGCAAATCTAGATACGCTTACAAAAATCCATAACAGACGGTTTTATAATCACAGCTTAAATTCACTAATGACAAAAAAGGTCCCTTTTTCGCTGATTCTTTTAGATTTGGACAATTTCAAACAATTGAATGATACGGAAGGGCATCAACACGGTGATTATGTGCTACAAATAATTGCCGATATTATGAAAGAATGCACCAGAACAACTGATATCATCGCCCGCTTTGGCGGGGATGAATTCGCTATTATCCTTCCTCAAACCAGTAAAGAAATCAGCAAAAACATCGCGCAAAGAATTCGCAGTAATGTCCTGGTTAATCCGAAGTTCATTCCCTATTCCCAAGTTGGCCTCTCCATGGGAATCGCCACTTACCCCGAAGATGGTGAAACTATTGAAGAGATTCAGCAAAAAGCCGATGAGGCGCTTTATGTGGCCAAAGCCCGCGGGAAAAATTATATTCATCTTTATTAATAGCCCGTTTTTTTCATGCTTAAATTATACATTAATCACTATAAAAGATGAGGAGCGTCCCTGAAGTTAACCCTTCAATGACGCCCCTCTTTCTTTTTTCCAATACGACACGTTACCTGATCTGAATTTGCACAGACAAACTGACATCCGTCGCCAAATTTGTAATCGTAATAGTGTACGTCCCCGAAGCCACTTGCCTGCCATTGTCATTCAGCTGATTCCAACTATTCTCAATCACCTGCGTACCACCGGGGAAAATAGTAATTAAACGTGTAGCTTGCGTAAATTGCCGGCCGGTGGAATAGCGCCAGACAACATTCCCTACCGCATTGGTGGCGGTAATCTCCACAATCTGGCTGGTCCGATAACGCAAGTTTATCTCATCATCGGTGATATTGGTCTTCACCAACGTAATCTTAACGCTTTCTCCCCGATTATAAACCCGCTTATCCGTAAACAGAATATGCCTAATTCCCCGCCCGACAGCGGTAGCAATCGGCGTCCCCGTGGGCGGTGTGGGAACCTGCACACAGGATACTCCTAAAGCTCGCCAGGTCGGTCCGGTTACTACCCCGGTAACTTGCAGCCCCTGCCGTCTCTGGAACAGCCGTACCGCTCTTTCCGTGCGCAGTCCAAACACTCCATCGATGGCGCCGCGATAAAAGCCCTTATCTCTTAACAGTGTTTGTAAAAATCTTACCGCCGGTCCCCGATCCCCTGATCTCAATACTGGGCAAAAGAACTCCTGGGGCGGTGTTGGGGGTGTAGGAGGAGTCGGGGGAGTTGGCGGACTTGGAGGTATTACTCCACAATTTACTCCTAAAGCCCGCCAGGTACGTTCGTCAACAACACCCGTAACGGGAAGTCCGCGACGTCTTTGAAAGTCCCTGACGGCAGTCTCGGTCCGAGCCCCAAAGATACCATCACTCGGCCCCGGATTAAAGCCAGCGTTCCGTAAGAGGTTTTGTAACCTTATTACCGCAGCCCCTCGCGACCCCCGTTGCAGACGGGGACATAATCCCGGAGTGGGCGGGGTTGGTGCGGGGGGAGCTGGCGTAGGCGGTGTCGGCGCCGGTACTTCGCCGGTTGGAATGGTCAGAACCTGCCCTACAAAAATTAAGTTAGGATCGGAAATATTATTAGCACGGGCGATCGCCTCCACCGTAGTACCAAATCTTTGGGCAATAGAAGATAAAGTATCACCTGCCTGAACCACATATTGCATAGGCTCATCTCCTTTAATTAAATCTTCCCTATATCATATGTGGAGACAGGTTGTTTGGTTATCAGTGCCTAATTATTAAAACTCCCGGTTTTGGTAGATGTGCACTGCAAGTCGATATGAACCATAATAGAGAATGAAAAAAAGCAGCACAACGACTATCCCCAGCAACCATTCCGGACTGTTCTGCAAAAGGCTCCCTAATTGTCGAAGTACCTCACTATCACTGTGTTTTTGAAAATACTCAAAGAGAAAAGAAGGTGCAAAGAAAACAAGCATAAACATCACCACATTAAAAACACGGGACTGAATATACCCAAATTTAAAAAAGAGAGGGAGATAGATGGAGGACATTAGAAGCATGGAAATAAGCACTGCCCCAAGGTCAAACCAGTTAAGATATCTTTGCGGGAAAGGCAGCCCGCCAACTCTCATGACCGCTCCAAGTAAACCAATGATGCCAAATGACAAAAACGTAAAAACAAATACGGCTAGATAGCGCGATCGCACCACATCTTTACGTTTTAGTGGGAAGCTGTTTAAGACCATTTCGCCATTCCCTTTAGCCTCATAAGCACAGGCCCCGAGTAAAAGCATATAGGCACTGGCTACAGTCCCCATCACATAAGTCATCGGCGCAAAAACCGGATTATTAAAGGCAAAGAGAATAAAAATACTATACAAAATAGAGAAACGAAACATTTTTTTCTGAATCAGGATATCTTTTAAGATTAAACTATACATCCTTTTTCTCCCCCTTTACTTGAAACAACATTATTTGCTCCAAAGTGGGGCGTTCAACCGTGATCTCGTTAAAATTTTGCCGCAGACCCTGCGCATCGTCAGTCAAAGCCTCAAAACCAAAATTACCTTCACGCAAGCCGATTAAGTGTTGCCGTAACTCCCCCGGCAAGCTTTTCTTTTCCCCTTTCACCAATCCGTACTTTTCCAGAATTATCTCCCGCGAGGCACTGAACACGATTTTCCCCCGGTTGATAAAAGTAATAAAATCAGCAATTTTTTCAAGGTCGGAGGTAATATGTGTTGAAAACAATACTCCTTTGTTTTCATCGACAAAGCTGCGAATGATGTCCAAAAACTCCTGCCGAAAAACCGGATCAAGCCCTGAAGTAGGTTCATCCATGATTAATAAGTCCGCCTGATGGGATAAAGCCAGGGCTAAAGTGAATTTCATTTTCATCCCTTTCGAAAAGTCTTTAATCGGTTTGTTCTGTGGCAAATCAAAATCTTTCAGGTAGCCGGCATAAGCCTGCCTATCCCAGTTTCGATACAGCGGCGCCACGATTTTCTCAACTTCCCCGACCTTTAATTCATCGAAAAAGTCCTGTTCATCGTAGACAAAGCCAATCCTTTCTTTAATCTGCTTTTCCGCAAGCCGGTGGTCCTGCCCGAAAATCTTGATCTCGCCGGCATTCTTTTTGATAAGATTCATGATTAATTTGATCGTTGTTGTTTTCCCGGCGCCATTAGGACCGATAAAACCCATAATATAGCCTTTATTTAAGGTAAAGCTAATGTCCTGTAAAGCAAAATCGGTAAATTTTTTACTGAGCTGATGGATGTCCAGCAGCTTTTCCTCTGCAACAGCGCAAGGTTTCTCTATACTCAGCATACTCATCCTTATTCCTCCTCAAATAAGACTTCCAACATCTCTTCTAACTCCCGGCGGCTAATTTTCAACAGTCTGGCCTCTTTAATGACTTCCGCAATTTTTTCCTCAAGCATACTGAGCCTTTTTTCCCGCCAGAACTCCTTATTCTGCCCTGCGACAAAAGATCCTTTGCCGCCTACCGTTTCCAATAAACCTTCCCGTTCCAATTCGTCATACGCCCTTTTCGTGGTGATAACACTAATCTGCAAATCCCTGGCTAAATTTCTAATCGAAGGCAAGGCCTCTCCTTCCGACAATTCACCAGTAAGAATATCTTTTTTAAGCTGACGGACAATCTGTTCGTAAATTGGTTCTGATGATGAATTAGAGATAATAATATCCAATGAAGCCCCTCCTTTCGCCCTTACCCGAATGTACACAGCGTGCATTCCGTTTATACTGTATATATCCCTTATATACAGTATAAACGCACCTTTTCATCCTGTCAAGAAAAAAAGGGACTGTTTACCATATCATGGCTAAACAGTCCCCACTCCCCCCAAGCTCGTTCATATTAGATGAGGAACCACAGCCAAAGTCTTCGTGCAATCAATTGCCACTGGTTAAAAACCTCATTTAATAAGTCTTCATTCATTTCTCCTGGTATAACAGGAGGCGCAACAGGGGTAACAGAGAAGTTAGGAGCAACAGAGGAGCTGCTACTCCGGCGGGTGGTAACCGAAATTGTGGGCCCGTCGGTAGTCCAGACCCCATGGGCATTTCCCGCCTTTACTTGAAAAGCATAACGCCTCGCTGCGGAAAGTCCCCCGACTCTATAAGCAGTTACATCTCCCGCCACCGTCGCTATTTCTACTCCATCTTGGTATATTTTATAACCGTTTATTCCCTGCCCGTCTATTGCCGCTGTCCAATCTAAGCTGAGCGCTTTACGACCTTTGTCAGACACGTTAAGGTTACTCCCCTCCGGCCAAACTGGCGGTAAGACCACGCTAAAGTTGGCCGTTATCGTTACTGCATTGCCCGGCATGGTAAAAGTAGTCTCGGCACTCTCCTCATCAGCAAAGCTCCCTCCGTTACTGGATGTCCAATGGGAAAAGGTGTATCCGAAAGCAGGTTCCGCTGTGATTGCAATAACCTCTCCCTCCTCATAATCACCACTGTTGCCGCTAGTAATGCTGCCACCTGTACCGGCAATAATGGTGAGGGGATATTCTAAAGCAACAAAATCAATTTCATTATTATCGGCATAGGTTTGTGCGTACGACCCCGTATAACCGTAGATTATCAGATTATCGGGGCACCCGTTAAAGGCGTCCACCCCAATGCTTTCGGCGCTTGCCGGAATGGTAATACTTGCTAGACTGCTACAACCCTTAAATGTACTATCCCCAATGCTAGCAACGCCTTCAGGAAGCGCGATATCAGATAAACTACTACAATTACCAAATGCCCAACTAGCAATACTCGTTACACTTTCCGGTATCGTAATTTCCTCTAACCTAATACAGTTATAAAACATATCATCATTAAGAGAGGTAATCCCGTTGGGAAGAATAACTTTTGTCAATCTCTCACAAAAGCAGAATACACTAGAACCAATACTCGTGACGGCGTCCGGAATCGTGATTTCAGTCAAGCTACTGCAACCTTTAAAAGCGTAATTACCAATGCTCGTGACCCCCTCCGGAATGATAATTTCTTCCATGCCAGAACAGTTATCAAACGCATCCGCCTCAATACTCGTGACGCTTTCCGGAATCGTAACGTCCTCCAAACTGGAACAGTTGTAAAACAGATAACTACTTATGCTTGTAACCCCTTCCGGAATCGAGATACTAACTAAACTATCACAATCCCGAAATACATTACTACCGATGTTTTGAACACTCTCCGGAAGACTAATATTCGTTAATTTTTCACAATCACGAAATGCACTATCTCCAATACTGATCAGGCCAGTCCCAAGCGAAACATTAACTAGCTTTGAACAAATATTAAAAGCCCGATCACTGATACTTGTGACACTATCCGGAATACTAACACTAGTTATGCTTTCACAGATGAAAAATGCCCAACTCCCGATACTGGTCACACTTGCGCCCCCAAGAGTATCGGGAATTACCAATTCTCCGTTAAAACCCGGAGGAGCAGCAAAACCCGTTACTGTTGCTTCTCCGCCTTCCACCTCATACGTTAAACCGGTTGCGGGATCTTCCGCAGCCATGGCTGTTAGCGGATTCAAACTAAATATTCCCGCCACCAACAGTGGTATGAGTATACAGTCAATCCACTTTCGTCCCATTGTCCTTTTTCCTCCTAATTTCGACTCTTTTCTCTATCTTATTAATTCTTCCTCTTTTTTCAATCTCCTGCTTTTTAAATAATAATCCCATATACCTTACTATAATATGTGACGGTCTTAGCTAACGTTATACTCGTTAATAGCAAAGTTCGCCGTTACTGAAATATTTTCCGTTACATTACTATCTGTTCTCGGATTCTGCACAGATTCATCAGACCATTTGACAAAATGATAGCCTTCTGTCGGAACTGCTGTTACTGCTGTTCCGCTTGACCCGTAGTTTACAGTTTGCGGTGTCTCTCCGCTAATACTTCCGTTTGCTCCTGCTGTATAAGTAAGCGTATAGGTATTGATTCCCTTTACAAAACTCACGGTATAGGCTTGAGTTCTGCCGTTTTCAGCGGTGACTAGCACTGTGGTTGTATTATTCGGAAGAGTAAAACCTCCCGCCGGCGTTACTGTTACTCTTGCTCCGGCATGATGAGCCGTTGCGGTAACTAATGGCACATTTTCGATGTCATAACGCACGATTACTTCATAGCTTTGCCTTTCAGGAGAAAAACCAGCTACAGTTTCCCCGTCCACTTTAAGGTCACTCAAAGTAGCATCATTACTAGCAGCTGTTGTTACCTCAACTTTAGTCGCTGTAGCCTGCACATTAGCTACATTATCTTCAGCTACAACATAAATATCATAGGGAGTTAAACTGGTCAAACCGGTTATGGTAAAACTTGCTTCTCTATTTGCGAAAAGGTTAAGCGTACCTTTTCTGTTCTCATCTATTATATTACCTAAAGCATCTTGTCCTGCCTTAATCTGCTTAGCAGTGGGTTTCTCTACTC
>CAZVLC010000064.1:0-7629 GCA_964627885.1 uncultured Peptococcaceae bacterium | reverse complement strand
GGGCATGGCTGTCACCTAGTAAAGTAGGAATTGTCAATGAGGCGGGAATTGCAAATAAGTTTAGTAAAATTGTAAGTAAAACAGAACTGACCAGGTTGTATGTTAATGATAAGGCTATTTTTCTTCCGAAACAAGCAAATCAAATACAACACCTTCCAGCCTTAAATTATCGTTATCAAGTGGGTGATATGTTTGAGGGATTAAAGGTTACGGCCGTCAATGGAAATAGTATGGAACTAGAAAATGGAATTACTCTTTTCAGCAATGTGCGTATTGGGCAAGAGGACGTATCGCTACTGCGCTCCTTTCACAATTATTATCTTCCTAAGAAGAATAAAGACGGATTTTATATAGATAGTCAAAATCAACTTATACAGAAGTTACTTTATGTGATTAAAATGGATGAAAACATATTATTGAGTACGAATAAGATTGGGGGAAAAAGAGTTACTCATAGTATGCTTGCTCATGGGGAGCCGGTTAGAGCTTCCGGTGAAATATTAATAAAGTATCAAAAGATAAAAACGAATCTGTCCTTTAATGCGAAGAGTGTTTTAACCGCAAGATACGAATGGAATGATAATACGGGACACTATTTGTGTAATGGGGTTAATTATGAAAATTTTGTGGGGTCATTAGCGAAAAAGATCCCTGAAATTAAGAAGGATAATTTCAAGGCATTCATCTGTAAGAAAAGACAGTAAAGAATAGCAACGACTGTGACTGTAACTTTGGGAAAGCCTGTAGCTTTGTTATCCCTTAATTGACAAAAGCGGTACTGTTTCGTATAATTAAATCATTGCTATCATGGCAAATTAAGGGATATAAGCCTTATCCTAATACCTGAGTATTAGCGATGAGGGCTTCTTTTTTAAGGGAGTATTTGAGGAGGTTGGAAAATGCTAAGCGGAAACCAGATCAGAGAAAAATTTTTGTTGTTTTTTGCCGGTAAAGGACATACAAGGGTGGCCAGTTCATCATTAGTGCCATATAATGATCCGACCTTGCTTTTTACTAATGCGGGGATGAATCAATTTAAAGATGTATTTTTAGGGATCGAAAAACGGCCCTATTCAAGAGCAACCACAGCCCAAAAATGTGTGCGAGCCGGGGGTAAGCATAATGATTTAGATACAGTTGGGCGGACCGCACGTCATCATACCTTTTTTGAAATGCTCGGCAACTTTTCTTTTGGCGATTATTTCAAAAAAGATGCTATTACATATGCCTGGGAGTTCTTAACAAAGGAGTTGGGCCTGCCGCAGGACAAGCTTTATGCCACCATTTATCAGGACGATGATGAGGCTTATGCATTATGGCGTGAATTAACGCCATTACCTGATGAGCGCATCATTAGGTTGGGGGAAAAGGATAATTTTTGGTCAATGGGGGATACCGGACCCTGTGGCCCTTGCAGTGAAATATTGATTGATCGAGGCGAAAAATATTCCTGTGGACCAGATTGTGGCATAGGGCAATGTGATTGTGACCGTTTTCTGGAAATCTGGAATTTGGTATTTATGCAATTTAATCGGGATGCCGACGGAAAGATGACACCTCTTCCCCGTCCAAGTATTGACACGGGAATGGGCCTAGAGAGAATTACTTCCGTAGTTCAGGATGTAGGAAGCAATTATGATACTGATTTAGTGCAGCCGATTTTGCAGGCCATTGAGAAACTCAGTGGGAAGGCGTATCACCCGGATGAAAGGGGCTTTGCTTTTCGCGTTGTGGCCGATCATATTCGCTCTTGTACTTTTCTGATCAGTGACGGCGTATTACCAGGGAACGAAGGCAGAGGTTACGTTTTGCGGCGTATTTTGCGAAGAGCGATCCGTTTTGGAAAGGTTTTGGGAATTAATGATTCATTTATGCATCAATTAGTTCCTGTGGTTGTGGAATTAATGGGGCAAGCTTATCCGGAGCTGGTGGAAAAACAAGCTTATGTGATGCAGGTTATTAAGGTGGAGGAGGAACGTTTCCATGAGACCTTAAATGATGGGATTCGATTAGCTCAGGATATTGTTAATCATTTAAAAGAGCAAAAGCTGGATACTATTCCCGGAGAAGAAGTTTTCCGGTTATACGATACATTTGGGTTCCCCTTTGATTTAACCGAGGATATTGCCGAAGAAGCCGGATTAAAAATCGATGCGGAAGGTTTTAACCGTGCCTTGGAGGAACAGCGTAAAAAGGCCCGTGCGGCGCGGCAGGAGGTTAATGCCTGGGATTTGGCTTTGTTGGTAACTAATTTAGCAGGGAGCCTGCCTGCCACCAAATTTACAGGATATAGTAAGGTTCAGGATGAAGCCGAATTATTAGCCTTGATAAAAGATGAGCAATTAGTTTCGGAAGTAAAAGATGGGGACGAGGTTTATCTTTTATGTACACAGACACCTTTTTATCCTGAAGGAGGGGGTCAGGTCGGTGACCACGGGGAGATCATCGCAGCGGCCGGAAAAGTTGTTGTGGAAAACACGAAGAAGCTGCCGGACGGAAAAATAGTGCATCAGGGAGTAGTCAATGGCTCCGTGAGAACCGGGGAAACAGTAAAGTTATTAGTTAATCCTATGGCACGGCGGGATACAGCACAAAACCACACAGCGACCCATTTGTTACAGAAAGCGTTACAAATCGTTTTGGGAACACATGTTCACCAAGCCGGTTCGGCGGTGGAGGCTACCAGACTGCGGTTCGATTTTACTCATTTTACGGCCTTAACAAAAGAAGAAGTGCAGAAAATCGAGAATATTGTCAATGAGCAAATTGCGGCAGGCCTTGAAGTAAATACGCAAGAGATGTCTTTAGAGGAGGCTAGAAAGTCTGGGGCAATGGCTCTTTTTGGCGAAAAATACGGGGAAACGGTTCGTGTTGTCCAAATAGAGGATTTTAGTAAGGAATTGTGTGGAGGAACACATGCTCGTTTTACCAACCAACTGGGCGTATTTAAAATTGTTAGTGAGGGTGCTGTCGGTGCCGGGATAAGAAGAATTGAGGCAGTAACGGGCAGCGGGGTACGTCACTATTTAGCCGAAAAAGAAGCGATGCTGGAGGATTTATCTGTTCTTGTCAAGACACCTGTACAAGAACTGTCACACCGTATACAGGGTATTATGGAAGAATTGAAGGAGAAAGAGAAACTGCTGGAACAGATGGAAAGAAAGTATGCCCAAATGCAGGTGGACCGTCTCTTGGCTCAGGTCACTTCCGTGGGAGATATTCCTTTATTGGTTAGTAAAGTACAGGCCAGGGATATGGAAGCATTACGCAATATTTCTGATATCTTACGTGCCAAGCTGAAAACAGGGATTGTTGTTTTAGGAGCGGTAATGGAGGATAAGGTGAGTTTTATTGTGGCGGCAACGGCCGATGTTACCGCTAAAGGGGTGCATGCCGGTAAGATCATCAAGGAAATAGCGAAGATTGCCGATGGCTCCGGGGGTGGAAAGCCGGAAATGGCCCAAGCCGGGGGAAAAGACGTGTCGAAGCTGGACGAAGCATTGTCTATAGCTGCGGAGGTTATTGGACAGCAATTGCAAAAATAAATTTGCAGGAAAATAGGGTTATATCAAGAAATATAATATGTGTACCAGAAATCCAACAGAAGAATTAGCTAAGAGAATTGTGGGGTGAATTTATGAGCAGTGAAAGTTTTGATCAGACCATGATGTTTCGCGTGAAAAGCGAGGAAGATGTTTCTGCCGGGGAGGTGCTTCATACGGTTTATGAAGCCTTAAAAGAGAAGGGATATAATCCCATTAATCAGATTGTCGGCTATCTTTTGTCCGGCGATCCGGCGTACATCACCAGCCATAAAAATGCCCGTGCACTCATTCGAAAATTGGAACGCGATGAAATTCTCGAAGAATTGGTACGCAGTTATTTAGATCAAAGTGGGGTTAATCCTGGCAAATGAGAATTTTAGGATTAGATATCGGAGAAAAGAGAATCGGCTTAGCGATTAGTGATGAATTGGGGATTACCGCACAGGGCTTAGAAACATTGCAAAGAACTGAGTTAGCTCATGATATCCAAAGCTTAAGGGAAATTATTCGAGAAAAGGAGATTGGCAAACTAGTCGTCGGGCTTCCCAAAAACATGAATGGTACGTTAGGTTTTCAGGCGGAAGAAGTGCAAAAATTAGTAACGCTTCTGACTGAACAATGCCCTTTGGAAGTCGAGTACTGGGACGAAAGATTGACAACGGTAGCAGCACACCGTGTGTTATTAGAAGGGGATATTTCCAGGCGCAAAAGAAAAAAAGCAGTTGATCAAATTGCTGCCGTGCTGATTTTGCAGGGTTATTTGGATCGGGTAAGATAAGGTGAAAACAAAAGAAATAATAAAATCAATGAATAAAGAAAGCAGTTGTTGTGAATATTAGCGGTATATTAATTTTTTTATTTACCATGATATTTAACTGGATTAAGTTGACAAGGTCTGATTGGCGGGTTAAAATGACTTTAGGATTATAGGAAAGAGGTGGAAGATAATATGGAAGATAATGAAAATGTTGTTCTGGTGGATGAAAATGGTGAAGAGCATGAGTTCGCACTCATAGATGTACTGGAAATAGACGGTGTGGAGTATGCGATTCTGGAACCTCTCGAAGTTGATGAAGAAGAAGAAGAAGAAGATGATGATGAATCAGCCGAAGCAATAATTTTAAAAATTGGACAGGATGAAAACGGGGAAGAAATTCTTTTTGATATTGAAGATGATGAAGAATGGGAAATGGTTGCGCAAAAATGGCAGGAGATTATTGAGCAAGAAGATGAAGAGGTAGACGAAGAGGAAGAAGATAAATAATTCCATAATATAATTTAATTTAATAAGCAAGAGGAAAACCGGTCACCTAAGATAATAGGTAGGAAGGTTTTCCTTTTTTGTTCGTATTATGAGTTGTTAGCCTTCACCTAGTGTTAAAAAGCAGGGAAAATTAATATACCATATTAATAGTATAAACGGCGAGCATATTTCCTGTCTCGTTGAAACGCGCAGAGGTAAGAAAATTTTTCTACAATCGAGAAATTTTCTACTGATGCGTTATAATGGGGGGTTGTTGATGAGAGAAAGACTATTACGGCTCTTCTTAATCCTGATGAGTTTCTTAGGCTTTCTTGCCTTTTCTGCGGTTCATGTATGGGCCACAAATGAACAGTTTATTTATCCCGGAGTGACTATGAATGGGCTCGTACTGGGGGAAAAAAATATTACGAAGGTATATGAAATTTTAAACACAGAAAACCAAAGGATTGCCGCGTACAAAATATCATTGCATTGGCCCGACGGAAATACAGTAACAGAGGTGAATTTTGGGGAGGTGGCTATTGCGGTGGATAAAGAAAGGGTCTGGCAGGAAGCATTTTCTTTAGGCAGGAGCGGTAGTTGGCCAAAAAGGGTTAAGGAGAGATGGAAGTTATGGTGGCAAGGGATTGAGATACCTTTATATGTCCGGATTAATGAAGAAGCAGCAACAAAATTTTTAGCTAAAGCTGGTGAAGCATGGTTTGTTGCACCGCATGATGCTGTTTTTTCTATCACCGCAGATGATCAAGTCCAAATTATTCCGGAAAAAGCAGGACAAAGAATTGCGATTGAGGGAGCGTTACAAGAATTACAAGTAAAACATTTCAAAGATGGCATCTTCAGCGAGGCTGTGCAGGATATTCACTTGTTCCTAGGACTCGAACAGATTATGCCGGCGAAAACCCAGCATGATTTGCAGCAATATGGGGTCGAAGGGTTAGTCAGTCGGTTTACCACGAATTTTAATGCGGATAAATTGGGACGGACGAAAAATATTCGGTTGGCGAGCAAAAAAATAGATTATGTTTTACTTTCGCCGGGCGAGATTTTTTCATTTAATGCGGTGGTAGGGCCACGTACGAAGGAAGAGGGGTTTGATGAAGCAGATATTATTTTGAATTATTCTTTTACTCCGGGGGTGGGAGGGGGAGTATGCCAAGTATCCTCCACATTATATAACGCTATTCTATTGGCTGATTTAGCGATATTGGAAAGGGCGCCTCATTCTATGGTAATCAGTTATGTCAAACCGGGGTTGGATGCCACTGTCGTATATGGGAGTAGAGATTTTCGGTTTAAGAATAATACGGAAAAATATGTGCTTTTAAACACTGTAGTAACGAACGGTTCACTTACTTGTAAGGTTTTTGGGAAACCGGAAAAGGGGAAAAAGGTGGTTTTAAAAACATATAAAGAACAAGAACTTCCGTATTCGAACATCTATAAGGAAGATCCGCAAATACAGCCGGGGAAGTATTTGGTGGAGCGAAAAGGAGTGACCGGATGCGTGATTAGGGTAGAGCGTCAGATTTATGATTCTGGCAATCATCTTACGAAGAAGGAGGTTATCTCCAGAGACCAGTATCCTCCGGTAGACAGTATTATCAGAAGATCAAATGTAAGTGCGCAATCCTTGTCGATTGCCGAGAATCTATAGTATAATAATACCAGTCAGAGCGGTACTGCAAAATCTAACGAAAAGTGGAGAAAGAGAAAAGAGTTATGAAGAAAAAAAGGACACTAAAGAGAAAAAGAGTATTATTGCTATTCATTATTCTTGGCTTTTTGCTTGGTATAACTGCTGTAACCTGGAAAATTATTAATCCCTTAGGGCCGGTAAATTCCCATGCTCAAGAAGAGCAGCTTTTTACAGTGAAGGCGGGTAGTTCCTCGTCGCTGATAGCCCGTGACCTGGAAAAGGCGGGTCTCTTGAAAAACCGACGTATTTTTAACATCTATGCACGTTTAAGTGGCGATGCCGGGAAATTTAAAGCAGGTCAGTATCTTCTCAATCCGGCGATGGATGCGCATACGATTATGGAGAAGCTGGTGCGGGGAAAGGTGGCTACGCTTACCTTCACCGTACCGGAAGGGTATCACTTACGTCAGATAGCCCAAGTTTTTGCAAAAGAAGGGATTGCCGAGGAAAAAGAGTTTTGGGATGTTGTCGAAAACGGCCAGTTTACCCAATCTTTTCTGCAAGACCTGTCGCAAACGGAGAGAAGGTTAGAAGGTTATCTTTTCCCGGATACATACATTATTCCCAAAGGAATGCCGGTTAAAGAGGTAATTGAGTTGATGCTGCAACGTTTTGCCCAGGTTTACAAGCAACTACCTGCTAATAATACCGGTTTAAGCATGCATGAAGTGGTAACCTTAGCTTCTATTGTGGAAGGGGAATCAGTATTGGATGAGGAAAGGCCCATCATTGCTTCTGTTTTTTTCAATCGGTTGAAAATTGGACAAAGGTTGGAAGCTGATGCGACTTTACAATATGTTTTTGCCGAAAGGAAAGGACGTGTTCTTTATGAGGATCTGGAAATAGCTTCACCTTATAATACGTATCGGCATCAAGGGCTTCCGCCAGGGCCAATTGGTAGTCCGGGGGAGGCTTCGTTACGTGCGGTGCTTGAGCCGAAGGATACCACGTATTATTATTTTGTGGCACGGAAAGATAATAGCGGAGAACACGTCTTTGCTCGTACTTTGGCTGAGCATAATCGGAATAAGCGCCAGTTGGGTTATTAAGATGGGCTGATAAATTCTTTTGAAGCGGATGGGGTGGTTAAGTGGCGGAGATAAGAATCCCGGAGAATATTG
>CAZVLC010000063.1:6133-7691 GCA_964627885.1 uncultured Peptococcaceae bacterium | reverse complement strand
AAAATCATATGTGCTGGCAGATAAAACGGAAATACAGGATTTTGTCAATCTCTTAAGACAGGATCTGCTCTCTACTTCCTATGATGAATTAACCGTAAACTCCCCCTATGTATACATTACCATTGAAGACTATAACGGGGGAAAAATACAGTACAGCCTCCGCAACAGTTATCACCACATACTGCAATGGCTCAAAGATAAGGGGTATTACGACAAGATCATGCTGCTGCCAAAAGAAATAGCCTACGTTACAGTAGAAGACTACGTTACAGTAGAAGACGTTAAAAATATTAATATACGGGGAAAATCACAGGAGGCAGCATCTACTGTTAAAATTACGGATCCGGAAGTATTACAGGAGTTATTAGACATAACCTTGACCGGCAATGAATCATATAGAAGAGATAATTCCTACCTGCTATGTTTTTATGATAATGATGATGATGATGATAATGATAATGATAATGCAACTACAGCAAAACCGTCCTGGAGATACTGGCTGTCAAAAGATACCCAGGTATCTGAAACATTAAGAAGTTACCTGAAACAACTGGAGTAAAAATAGAATATCCTTAAAAAATGCCAAAGAAAATGCTTCAAGAAAAAAGCGGGGTTTAAATAAAATCCTGCTTTTTTCTTGAGGATATTTAATAGGGGAAATTATTTTTAGGCATGGGAAACATACCTGCTGAAGCCGCTGTAATTTTTAATTGTCACTACAAGCATGAGAAAAAATTTAGCTGTTGTTAATCTGTGATAATGCCATGGTATTTCCTCGACATCATCACAGAGCCTTGCTTCATCTGCTTGGGATAAACCATCCCACAATGCGAGTTTGAGGGCTGTGAAACGGGCAAAGATAGGCTTTGAGGAAAATACTAACACAAGAAAGTTTTTCGGATATTTGTTAGCATGGTGTTAGCGTTTTATATCTTGTCGAAATCGCAAACAAAACATATCCGCAAAACATTATTATGTCGAAAGTTTTTTGTGGTTATATCCGCAAAACTATTTTACAAATGATTGTTTTGTGGTATACTATCGACGAAAGGAAGTGGTTCAAATGATTCCAAGACCGATGTATGTTGAAAAAATTATGGCGTATGTTGATACTCCATTTGTAAAAATTCTATCCGGCGTAAGGCGCTGCGGTAAATCCACTATATTGAAAATGATTGTGGAAGAATTAAAAAAACGTGGCGTTCCTGACGAAAGAATCCTGCATTATAATTTTGATTCCATGCAGTATGAGGAAATCAAGACCGCAAAACTGTTGTATGAGGAAATAAAAGCGAAGCTTGTTTCCGGTGAAAGGAGCTATCTTTTTTTGGATGAGATTCAGGAAGTGAAGTCATGGGAGAAGGCTATCAATTCATTCATAACTGACTTCGATGTTGACATTTATGTGACTGGCTCCAATTCCCGTATGATGTCCTCTGAAATTTCTACCTATCTGACAGGGAGATATATTGCTTTCCGTATATTTCCGCTCTCTTTTTCGGAGTATCTGACCTTCCGAAAAGAGTATGGCCCCGGCGGAACATATGAGAATTTATCG
>CAZVLC010000063.1:0-6033 GCA_964627885.1 uncultured Peptococcaceae bacterium | reverse complement strand
GTAAGAGATATTTACAATTCAACTATTTTCACAGATATCGTTAAGCGCAATCAGATTCGCAAGGTTGACCAACTGGAGCGTATCGTGAAATTTGCCTTTGATAATGTCGGGCGTACCTTTTCCGCAACTTCAATATCAAAATATCTTAAGAGCGAAAACCGCACGATTGATAATGAAACAGTCTATACCTACCTTACTAAACTCGAAAGCGCATTCATTCTGCATCGCTGCTCCCGTTACGATATTCAAGGCAAAGAGCTTTTAAAAACTCAGGAAAAATTCTATCTGAGCGATCCGGCCTTCCGTTACAGCATTCTTGGATATACACCGGACAGCGTAGCGGCAATGTTAGAAAACATCGTTTATTTGGAACTACTGCGGCGGGGATACGATGTCTGCATCGGCAAAATCGGAAACTTCGAGATTGATTTTGTTGCGACCCGGCAGGAAAATAAGTTATATATTCAGATTGTCCAGCAGATTGAGAAAGAAGAAACAGAGCAGAGGGAGTACGGCAGACTGCTCGGTATTGCAGACAATTACCCTAAGTATGTTTTGCGTACAGACGAATTTGCAGGTGGGAATTACCAAGGCATTAAAACAATGCACATTGCTAATTTCCTGTTAAGCTCGGAATATTAAGCGCTTACGAAAAGCACATATAATTACTCCCTCCGCTTAGTAGCAAACTTAATTATTTCATTAAGCATCAACGGTATTAAAGCAAAGGTAATTACCAGTGTCCAGTCATTGAAAGAAAGCATATGAACCTTGAAGGCATTAGCTAAGAAAGGGACGGTAATTACACCAAATTGCAAAATAAAGCCGATAATAATTGCCCCAATCAGATACATATTAGAAAATAGACCAATCTGGAAAATAGACTTGGTAAAGTTTCTCATACTTAATGAATAAAAGAGCTGAGACGCCGCCAGCACCACAAAGGCCATAGTTCTGGCATAGGTTAATACTTCTTCGGAGATATTCTCCGAGGTCAGACCATAGCCATATTCATGTAACCCGAAGTAAAATGCGGCGAGCGTTAACGCACCGATTAAGACCCCGCCTAATATTGCCCGGGAACCGGCTCCTTGAGCAAAAAAACTCTCCTTGGGATCACGCGGTTTTCTCTTCATCACGTCTTTGTCGCCGGGGTCAACACCAAGAGCAATGGCCGGTAGGGTATCCGTGATTAAGTTGATCCACAAAATCTGGGTCGGTAGCAAAGGAATCGGCCAGAAAAACAAGACAGATAAAAAGACGGCAATAATCTCTCCCAAGTTGCAGGAAAGCAGGAAAATCACGGATTTCTTAATATTGCTGTAGATATTGCGGCCTTCCTTAATCGCATTAACAATCGTGGTAAAATTATCGTCCGTCAGAATCATATCACTGGCGCCCTTGGAGACATCCGTGCCGGTAATCCCCATCGCCACCCCAATATCGGCCGATTTCAGGGAAGGCGCATCATTAACCCCGTCCCCGGTCATGGAAACAATCATCCCCTGCGCCTTGAAAGCCTTCACAATCTTAACCTTATGTTCAGGCGAAACCCGGGCAAAGACGCGGTAATCATTCACCCTTTGGCCAAATTCCTCATCCGATAGCTCGTCGATTTCCGCACCGGTGATGCTCTGGGCAAGGGATTCCGCAATGCCCAGTTCTTTCGCAATAGCTACCGCGGTATTCTTATGGTCACCGGTAATCATAATCGTGGTGATCCCGGCTTTGTGCGCCTCGGTAATGGAGTCTTTTACCTCTAAGCGGGGCGGATCAATCATCCCGACCAGTCCCAGTAAGGTCAGCCCTGTTTCCATCTCTTCCGGCTCTATGATTCGGTCGATATCCTTGTATGCCGCCCCCAGTACCCGCAGGGCCCGATCAGACATCTCTTCCGTCACTTTTAAGTAGGTAGCCTTCATTTCCTCAGTCAAAGGCACCGGCTGCCCATCGACTAAAGCGGTGGTACAAATTTTCAGCAGGTTATCCAGCGCGCCCTTGGTATGCACGCGATAATACTTCTGATCTTTCTTGCCATTATCCCTTTCTTCATTTAAGGTAGACATCAGCTTCCGGTCGGAATCAAAAGGTTTCTCCCCCACTCTCCGAAATGCGGTGTGCAAACTGTTTCTCGGCATCCCATACCGATCCCCCAGCACAACCAAAGCAACCTCCGTGGGGTCTCCGGTGCTTTGCCCATTTTCGTATGTGGCATCGGAACAAAGCACAAATGATTTCATTAACGCCTGTTCATCCCCCGAAGGCGTAAGGCCACTGCCTTCTTGCGGAACTTCCTGTAGCTTCCCATATGTATAGAACTGGACAACCGTCATCTTGTTCTGGGTCAATGTCCCGGTCTTGTCCGAGCAAATCACATTGACCGAGCCAAGCGTTTCCACTGCGGGAAGCCTTTTGACAATCGCGTTGATTTTCGACATCCGGGTAACCCCCAGCGCTAACACAATGGCCACAATGGCCGGCAAGCCTTCCGGAATCGCCGCAACCGCCAAACTAATCGCCGTCAGAAACATTTCAAACAAATCACGCTGCTGAATTAGCGCAATGAGAAACATGAGTATACAAACACCAATCGCCACATAACCCAGGACTTTTCCTAACTCCTCCAGCCTCTTTTGCAGCGGGGTCAATTCTTCATTATCTTCATCGAGGATTTTGGCAATATTCCCGATTTCCGTCTCCATCCCTGTGCCCACAACCACGCCTTCGCCTCTTCCGTATGTAACCAAAGTGGACATAAAGGCCATATTGGTTCGGTCCCCAATCGCCGTTTTTTCGTCTTCGTGTTCCTCCCGGGCATTCTTTTCCGTCGGAACAGATTCTCCCGTGAGCGCCGATTCGTCAATCTGCAAATTCGCACTTTCAATTAACCTTAAATCAGCCGGAACATAGCGGCCGGCATCTAAAATGATGATGTCCCCGGGAACGATATCCTCCGAATTAATCTCCTGGACTTCTCCCTCGCGCCGCACCAATGACCTCGGGCTGGTCAGCTTCTGCAACGCCTCAATCGCCTTTTCGGCCTTGTATTCCTGAATAACCCCGATGACCGCATTCAAGACCACGACAAAAAGAATGATCATGGCATCAACATATTCATGTATCAAAATCGTGATAAACGCCGCACCCAAAAGAACATAAATTAACATGTCCTTTAACTGCGCTAAAAACAAAGCAACTAGGCTTTTCTTCGGCTTTTCCTTCAGCTTGTTCTTGCCATGTTCTTCAAGCCTTGCTTCCACCTCTACGTTCGTTAATCCACTTGTCGGGTTGACTTTAAGCTCTTCTAATACTTTTTCCGGTGATTTTGCAAACCACATCCGTCATCAACTTCCCTTCCTCAAGATACAAAATATATAAAACAATAAAGATAGTCTTCACTACACACTGCTCTTAAATGATAGTTTCTCCCTCCTTTGCAAAAACTCAACAAAAAAACCTCAAACAGAATTTTATCACACAGGATAAAACTTTGCTAAAGGTCTTACAGCTTTGACAAATCAAGTACAGAAAATCAAAGGATAAAGCCAGACAGGTTCTCAATCTGCCGATTGTTGACTTTATCGCCCCTCCGGGTAGTTACTCCCCTTTAACATATAAAATTACCATCATTAAATAGAATACCATTTTCGCAAAAGGCAGACAATAGTTTTTTTTACACTAAGCTTACACATAGGAATGATCGATGGTGATAACCGGGAACAAATTTTCTTCATGTTCTTTAATTTTTTCGGTAATTTCCTGAATGACCTGTTGATCTTTTCGGGTAACCTGAAAAGGAATCACCACATCAAAAATCAAATTATCATGCGTAACCCCTTTGACGACCCGAAAATCATGGATAGATAATGAATCATCGATTCCCTTCACTATCTCCTTGGTAATCTCCCGTAATCGAAGCACCTCAGGATCATTCTGCGTCAACGGGTCCATATGAATAACTAAATGAATATCCAACTCTTTGGAGACTTCACGCTCAATATTGTCAATCAAGTCATGACTGGCGAGGATATCTGCCCGTGCGTCTACCTCCACATGAACCGTGGCAAAAAAGCGGCGCGGCCCATAACTATGGATGACCAAATCGTGAATCCCGAGAACCCCTTCATATTTATTTATGGACTCCTCGAGCCGCTGTACCAATTTCTCAGAAGGCTTTTGCCCCAATAAGGTGTCCCACATCTCCTTCAAAATGTTGATACCCGAATACATAATCAGCAACGAAACGGCCATACCCATATAACCATCCAGCTGGAAATTCAGTAACGGGCTGAGGATCGTGGATAATAAGACGGAGGAAGTAGCCAATACATCCGAAAAACTGTCCGCCGCGGTGGCTCTCATCAGGGAAGAATTAATTTTTTGCCCCAATCCGTCATTAAATTTATACAGCCAGAACTTTGCCAGAATCGAAAAAGCCAACACGCCAACCGTAATTAAGCTGAAAGAAATCACATCCGGATGCAGGATTTTTCCGAAAGAAGTCCGCAGCAGTTCAAAACCCAACATAATAATCAGAATACCCACGACCGAAGAAGCCAGATACTCAATCCTTTCGTGGCCAAACGGGTGCTCCTTATCGGCCGGTCTGCCGGAAATTTTAAAGCTGATATATGAAATAATCGATGAACCCGCGTCCGAAAGATTATTAACCGCGTCCGCTGTAATCGCCACACTATGAAATAGTCGGCCCACCAGAAACTTAATGGCAAAGAGAAACATATTCACAATAATGCCAACCAGACTGCTTAAATGTCCATAACGCGTACATACCGCCGTATCATGCAAGTTTTCATAGTCCTTAACAAACATTCTTACCAGAAAGCTCGTCAATTTACCGCACCTTCTTTTTGGGACAAAACTGTCACACTTATTATACACATTATACAATATTATACTGCAAATTTTCTCAATAAGAAAATTTTGCGGTAAAAAATGTGGGGTATAAATTTTTCTACAATCAAAAAATTATTACTGATGCGTTATAATGAAGTTAATTAAAAAAGCAAAGTAATAGTAATACAAGGACGGTGTTGTTTTGATGAATAATCTCCGACAAGACGACCTCAAAAGTAACCGTGCTAGCAGGACGGCGGACGGACTTTGCGCGGGTTTTCTGCTGCCCCATCCCCCGGTACTGGTGCCCGCCGTAGGGAAAGGACAGGAAATGGAGGCTGCCGCAACTCTTTCCGCCTATAAAGCAGTAGGCGCCGCGCTCAACGATTTACAGCCCGATACGGTAGTGCTGCTTTCCCCTCATGCCCCCATGTTCAGTGACTTTATCTTCATGTATAACGACTCTTTTTTGGAAGGAGATTTACGGCGATTTCATGCCGATTGCCATCTTTCCTTCCCGCAAGACACCGCTTTAGCCACGGAAATTGAGCGTTTAATGGATAAAGCCCATCTCCCCGGCGGTCGCTTGGACAAGGCCACCATGCGCCGCAACCGGCTGGAAAACACCCTTGACCACGGCGCTGTAGTCCCTCTCTATTATCTTAGCGCATTATACAAAAATTTTAAAGTAGTGGTCATGGCCCCTTCGGCCTTGGATCTGCAACGTCTTTATCAATTGGGCCAACTCATCAGGCGGGCGGCGGAGAAAATCGGCCGCAAAATCGTCATCGTCGCCAGTGGCGACCTGTCCCACCGGGTTAACAAAGAAAGTCCCTATGGGGCCTGCCCCGAAGGTGCCGAGTTTGACCAACAGCTGGTCGAAAAGCTCAAGCAGGGAGATCTCCCCGGCCTTTTGACGATCAACCACCATTTGCGGGAAAAAGCGGCAGAATGCGGTTACCGTTCCCTGATCGTCTTGTGCGGGGCATTTGATGGGCTCCCCGTGCGCACACAGGTCTTTTCCTATGAAGCACCTTTCGGTATCGGTTATTGCATCGCCCAGTTTCTGCCCGAGGGATCTGCGGAGGGCCAAGCAGCGGATGCCCAAGCAAAGGATAACACCCACACCCTTGAGCTTCTGCGAACAGAAATGGCGGAGAATAATCAAACAAGCAGCCT
>CAZVLC010000062.1:4253-7713 GCA_964627885.1 uncultured Peptococcaceae bacterium | reverse complement strand
GAAAAGCATGAGGAAAAGCATGAGGAAAAGCATGAGGAAAAGCATGAGGAAAAGCGGGAAGAAAAAGCTGTAGACCCAGGATTAGCTCAGGATACGGCGAAAGCGTATAAAGTGGTGCCCGTTTGCGCTTTGTGTAAACAGATACCGGAACAGGGCATGCGTGGTGGCTTCTTTTTAAAGGGTATTTTTATTTGTAAGAGTTGCGAAAACGAATTAATTACTAGCACACCGGAAAATCAAAGTGAATATAAAGGCGCGATTGCAAAACTGAAAAGGATCCTGTTTAAACAAAAACCCTAGTGAAAAATAATCACTAGGGTTTTAACAATAACGATTTTTTGAGGGCGGACTCTTTTTTCCCGTTTTGTCGTGCTTTTTCGTGCGCATAGGTAATATCTTGACGTATTTGAACCAGTTTATACATGTCTATGCCCAGCGTTCTGGAGAGTTCAACATCACTTTTCCCATTTTTCCACGCACGAATGATTTTGTCAATATCACATTTATATTTTTTCGTTAACGCAACTGAATTCACGGGGCCCTTTTTCTTATGCAGCATTTTGTTCACTCCCTAAGTTAAGATAAAAGGATACAAAAACGCTGCTTTTAGTTTCCCCCAATAATCAAACTTTTAAAATCGAATCTTTTTCTAATACCTTGCCCGTTCCTTTACATAAGGGACACATGTCTTCCACGACGCCCTTGTTATGACAATTAAGGCAGACGCGGGATGCGTTCTCTTCATTGTCGGGTTCTTCGAAGATACGACAATAGGGACAATCAATCAGAACTTTTCCTGTACCTTGGCATCCCGGACATACGGAGTTCACGCTTTCACCTTCCTTCTAAAGTTAGTCGGCTATTTGTGCGGTAGCAGTTGCTTCACTATTGCTACATAGGCGTTTTCCTATGTAAGCAGCTAGGTCAATAACGCGGCAGGAATAACCGGTTTCATTATCGTACCAAGCGAGTATTTTTATCAGCCGAGAACCGATTGCCATTGTTGACAAGGAATCGATAATCGCGGAATGAGTATCACCGAGGTAATCAATCGAAACCAGTGGTTCTTGTGAGTAATCGAGGATTCCTTTGAGAGAACCTCTGGCAGCACTCTCCAATGCTCTGTTTACTTCATCAACAGTGATTTCCCGCTTCAGTTCTACCACTAAATCGGTTAAGGAGACGTCAACAACCGGTACACGTACGGAAATACCGTTAAGCTTGCCTTTTAATTCAGGAATAATTACTCCAAGGGCTTTTGCTGCGCCTGTTGTAGTTGGAACAATAGATTGAACACTGCTTCTGGCCCTTCTGAGGTCTTTATGGCTATTGTCTAGACTACGTTGGTCTGTGGTAATGGCGTGCACTGTTGTCATTAAACCTGAGTCAATTCCGAAAGTATCGTTCAAAACTTTCACAATTGGTCCGAGACAATTCGTTGTGCAAGAAGCATTAGAGATAACGTGATGTTTAGCCGGATCATAAATCTCTTCATTTACCCCCATGACGATGGTTGCATCTTCACCTTTGGCCGGGGCCGTAATAATAACCTTTTTGGCTCCGTTTTTGAGATGGACCTGACAGGATTCGCCAGTTTTGAATTTACCGGTAGATTCAATTAAGATATCCACGCCTAAATCGCCCCATGGCAAATTTTCCGGATTACGGTCTGATAAAATTCGGATAGGGCGTCCATCTATGATTATTTCATTTTCTGTTGTTTCGATTGAGTTATGTAGTTTGCCATGAATTGAATCATACTTCAAAAGATGCGCTAAAGATTGTGGACTGGAAGTCCCGTTGATAGCGACCACTTCTACTTCGGGATTTTCTAATGATGCCCTCATACACATTCTGCCGATACGGCCAAACCCATTGATACCTAATTTGGTTACCACAATATTCCCCCTCCTGATTAATTAGAATTAATGCTGTACATCGTCAATTGTGATATCATTATTACAAAAATGTCCCGAAATATTGTAACATTATTTCTGCTCTGTAATCAAAATGATAACATAAATCAGATAGAATGTAAATTAAAAACTGCAAGAAAAATGGCAAAAGACCAAGGATTATTGCTGTTAAAAAATTACAGAAACAAATTGGGCCGATAGTGTTTCTGATTTTTTTGTGGTATACTTTTGAAAGATACGAACGGAAATGTTGTGAAGGATGAGGATAGGTCTTGCCAAAAGAGAATGCGCCGTTATTAGAGAAGATTTCAGAATACTTGAAACAGACCGCGGCAGGATTCCATACGCCGGGGCATCAGCAGGGAAAAGGCTGTTCTTATGCGTTTAGGCAGCTGATGGGGGAGCGGGCTTTCAGTCTCGATCTTACCGAAGTGCCCGGCTTGGATAATTTAAAAAATCCGGACGAGTGCATCAGGGACTCTCAGGCTCTTGCGGCTAAACTGTTTGGCGCGGCAGCTACTTTTTATCTGGTTAACGGCTCAACGGTAGGACTGCAGGCGGCTTTGCTGGCCCTGAATTCGCCGGGAGGCAAAGTACTTATTCCCCGGCATGTACATATTTCCGTGTTAAATGGTTTGATTTTAAGTGGGGGAGAGCCGGTGTTTGTGCCTGTTGCACTGGACAAAACCTGGGGGATCCCTTTAGGGGCATCTCCTCAGCAATTCGGTCATGTCTTGCGCGAAAAAGAGGCGCGGGGCGAGGCGGTTGAATTAGCTGTTACCGTACAGCCAACCTATCAGGGGATTGGTTATAATGCTTCCCAAATGAGGGATTTGTTTGCGGGAAAAAAGATCGCTCAGCTTGTGGATGAAGCACATGGGGCCCATTTGTTTTTTCAGGAGAGGTACCCGTTTTCCCTGCAAAAAGAGCAGGCGGATGTGGTGATTCAGAGTACTCACAAGACCTTAACGTCTTTAACGCAGGCGAGTATGATGCATGTGAACAAGGCACAGTTCATTGAACCGGTACAAACCGCTTTAAATATCTTGCAGACAACGAGCCCTTCCTATTTATTAATGGCTTCGTTAGATAGTGTCCAAGCCCAAATGACCGAGAAGGGGTTGCAGCTTGCCGAGCAAGTGCTGGAGCTAGCTGATTTTTTCCGGGACAAAGTGGCTGTGTTACCCGGTTATGCGGTTTTTTCTGCGGCACAGCTCCCCGCCGGGTGGTATCAAGATCCTGCTAAAGTGCTTGTGTCTGCCGCGGAGCTTGGTTGGACCGGGTGGGAGCTGGCGGATGAATTACAAAAGCAACATGGTATTGTTGTCGAAATGGCTGATTACTATTATGTGTTATTTTTGCTTACGCCGGGTCATTGCCAGGAGGATGTGGAGAAGGTAATCCGGGCGTTACAGGAAATCCGCAAAAGGGAGCGCGGCATAGATTGCCGCAGTAAGACTATGCTTTCGGCGGAACTATATGAAAAACCGGTGGAACTGGTGATGCCTCCGCGAAAGGTGTATTATAATAAGAAGGAAGAGGTT
>CAZVLC010000062.1:0-4153 GCA_964627885.1 uncultured Peptococcaceae bacterium | reverse complement strand
CTGGAGGCGCTCTTAAAAAAGCTGGATGATCTCGGTCAACGGCTGGCGAAAAACTTTTCTGTTTATGATTTGGTAGATTACAAAGAGACTTTAAAGGGTTTTTTACGGGATACCTTGCAAAAGGCTTTTGGGCTAAAAGAGGAAACCAGTTATTCGCGTAGAGGCCGCCCTAAAATATATCAGCATATTGAGGTAATTAATCAGGAGTTGGAGGATTTAAGCAAACTGGTGCTGGAGCAGCAAAGGGATCCGGTAAAATTATTAAAGAAACTGGACAGCATTCGAGGATTATTGGTAGACTTATATTATTAAAAGAGAGTGAAGGAAGAGAATAGCAAAGATGGAATTAGGAATTTCCTTACTAAAGGCCGGATTTCGAACCGGTAGAATCAGTCACGCTTATCTTTTTTCTGGGCAAAAGGGGTGCGGAAAATATCAGGCGGCTTTAACTTTTACCCAACTACTTCTTTGCGAAAGTCCTCTGGAAGCAGAAGCAGAACCATGCGGCAACTGCCTGCAGTGTCATAAAGTAGCCGCCGGAAATCATCCGGACGTAGAGATCATTTTCCCTGATGGGGCCTCGCTCAAGATTGAGCAAATCAGAAATTTGCAGGAGAAGGTTTATTATCAGGCCTATGAAGGGAAATATAAGGTAATCATACTTCGCCAAGCGCATCTTTTGACGGAGGAGGCGGCCAACAGTTTGCTAAAGATTTTGGAAGAACCTCCGGACAAAACGGTCTTTTTACTATTAGCCGAAGGGTTGGCGAAACTGCCTATTACCATTCAATCGCGTTGTCAGCCGGTTCCTTTTGCCTTTATGGCAAATCCCGGACGGACGGAAGAGACTGAAGATTTTGGGCGAAAAAAGGCCCGGATGAAGTTGGATGAGCTGCTGACAGGGCTTCGGCAAGGCGGATATAAAGAGATTTTTGACTGGGCCGAGATGATCGATAAAACGAATAAAAAGGAAGTAAATAAAAAAGATTTAATGGAGCTGATCTTTGAACAGCTGACCTTATTTTACCGGGATACTCTAGTATGGCTTTCTACCGGGCGTAGTGATTTGTTAATGGAAAGAGGAGAGGCTGCTTTAGTTTCCGGGGCAGATACAGCGGGTTGCCTGCAAGCTTTAACGGAAATTAATCAAGCTGTTTATGCATTGAAATACAATGCTAATAATCGGCTAAACTTAGAGGTTCTGTTGATTAAATTAAGGAAGATTGAGCAGTCAGGAAAAAAGGAAGGGAGGGATTAGCCCATGATGATTGATGTTATCGGGGTTAGATTTAAATTAGCGGGGAAAATATATTATTTTGCTCCGGGTGATTTGGAATTACCGGTTAATACGCCGGTTATAGTGGAAACGATTCGAGGGTTGGAATTAGGCACAGTGGTCATCGGCTTACGGCAGGTCGCGGAAGAGGAAGTAGTTCTTCCGTTGAAAAAAGTTCTGCGGATTGCGACGCCGGGGGATTTGCAGAAGATGGAGGCCAATCAGGCTAAAGTGGCGGAGGCTCGGGAGGTTTGTCTGCAAAAAATTGCGGCACATAATTTGCCGATGAAGCTGGTTGATGTGGAATACACTTTTGACGGCAGTAAAGTTATTTTCTACTTTACCGCAGAGGGACGCGTTGATTTCCGGGAGTTGGTGAAGGATTTGGCCGCGGTATTCAGGACAAGGATTGAGTTAAGGCAGATCGGGGTTCGGGATGAGGCCAAAATGTTGGGCGGACTTGGATCTTGTGGCCGGGAGCTTTGTTGTGCTTCATTTTTGGGTGATTTTGAGCCGGTATCGATTCGGATGGCGAAAGATCAAAACTTATCACTAAACCCAACAAAAATCTCGGGGATTTGTGGACGTTTAATGTGTTGTTTGAAATATGAAAATGATTGTTATCAGTGTAATAAGAAAGAGCGCAAGAAGGAACCCCTGGCATATAATCCGGATGATTTAAATTATGACATTGAGGGCGATCTTCAAAAGCTCGAAGATGATTAGGCAAGAGGGGTTGTTCTAAATGAAGCTAACCGAACGTTTAATAAAACTGGAGCAGGAACATCAGGCGATGCAAGAAGAGTTGACCGCGTTGAAAATGCTGGCTTATGCTTTGGAAGAGGAAAATGAGAGGTTGCGGCGACAATTGTGCAGTTACACTGATGAAGATAAACAACAAATCGAAAATAATGTGAAGAAAATCCAGGGTTCCGGTTATGATAATCTGGTAAAACTTTATGAAGAGGGCTTTCATATTTGCCATCTGCATTTTGGCCAGGCCCGTCAAGGAGACTGCCTCTTTTGTATGGGTTTTTTGAGCAAGCTGTAAACTTTATAGGAGTCGTGCAGGAGAGATGAATGGTTGAAGGGTTGGTATTTGGTTGTGCTGAAGGATGATGAAACACTAGATGATTTAATGTTGCATAATCTGCGGATAATCCAGAAAAAAGAGGGGTTCCGGTTCACTTTAGATGCGGTTTTGTTAAGCCATTTTGCCACGCTCAAAGCAAATGATCTGGTGGCTGATCTGGGAACCGGGACAGGAGTGATTCCGCTTATTTTAAGTACAAGGGCTCCTCTTCAACAGATCGTTGGGGTGGAAATACAAGCAGAGCTTGCGGAAATGGCCCAACGTTCCATTGAATATAATCGGCTGGAAGAAGTAATTCGCATTGTCAGGGGCGATTTGAAAGAAATTCATAAAGTGATTCGGGGAGGACTGTATAACCTGGTTACGGCTAATCCGCCTTATTGGTTGCCGCAGCAAGGCAAGCCGAGCCCAGCCCGAAACAAAGCTGTTTCCCGCCATCAGTTGGCGTGCTCTTTGGAGGATGTGGTTAGTTGTGCCGGCAAATTGTTAAATTATCAAGGGCGTTTTGCGTTGATTTATCCTACAGCGGGAATGTTGGATCTTTTTGCCCTCTTGCGTAGCTATAAAATGGAGCCGCGCAAGATTCGTTTTATTCACTCTTATCGTGAACGGCCGGCCCGTTTGATGTTGGTAGAAGCGCGTAAAAGTGCGCCGGCCGACCTTTTGGTGTTGCCTCCTTTAATTATCTATAATAACCCCGGTGAATACGGAGCGGAGATACTTAGCTGGTATGGAAAAGAGGTGGGGGCTGATGGGGAATAAGGAGCGGGAGATGGGGGAGCAGGATGCAGTAGGCACTTTGTATTTGGTGGGTACCCCCATTGGTAATTTGAAAGATATTACGCTGCGGGCTCTGGAGATTTTGCGCGAGGTTGATTTAATTGCGGCTGAGGATACACGGCAAACGCAAAAACTCTTAAATCATTACCAGATTCATAAACCGCTGACCAGTTATTTTGAGCATAATAAAGTAACTAAGGGCCCGGTGCTAGTGGAGGAATTACGCCGGGGGAAAAACGTGGGGTTGGTTTCTGATGCGGGGATGCCCGGCATTTCTGATCCGGGGGCGGATCTTGTGCAGTTATGTATTCAGGAAGGTATCCTAGTATCGGTCGTTCCTGGCCCTTCCGCAGTATTAACGGCTTTGGTTGGTTCAGGCTTAGATTGCCATGGTTTTGTTTTTGCCGGTTTTTTTCCGCGTACCAAAAAGGAAAAAAAGCAGATTTTTGCTGAATTAGAGCATGAAAAAAAGACGCTCATATTTTACGAGAGTCCTCATCGTTTGACCCAGACGTTAACAGAACTTGGCGAGGCATGGGGGGACAGACGTTGTTGTGTCGCCCGGGAATTGACCAAGGTTTTTGAAGAATATCAAAGAGGGACCTTAAGTGAGGTGAGAGAGCACTTTTTAGCTCATCAAGCCAAAGGGGAAATTGTGCTGCTTCTCGAAGGAGCACCCCTGCAGCAGGGAGAAAAAACTACCGGTCATACCGCTGAGGAAATAGCCCGCTGTTATGCCGATTTATTGGAGAAAGGATATCCGCGTAAAGAGGCTTTAAAAGAAACAGCGCGGATGCTGCAGCTTCCCAAACGGGAGGTATACCAGACGTTGGTTACCCTAAAATAGAACGCAAGAGAAAAAAAGAACAACCCATTTTGTTCTGGGGTGCTCTTTTTCTTTAAATACCTAAGTACCTTAAGTATCTCAAGTAGCTTAGGTTTTGGTCTATCTTAAGTGTCTTAAGAGACTTAAGAATAAGAAAATAAGTAATAAGTAATAAGTA
>CAZVLC010000061.1:0-7722 GCA_964627885.1 uncultured Peptococcaceae bacterium | reverse complement strand
GCATAGATATCCTTACAAATATCACAAATATGTGCCAATTGGGTGGTTTCTAAAATATCCAAAGTAGATACCCCTTTCCCAGTCAGCACTAAAATCGTCTGCCACCCCAGCAGCAAGTATTCCTGTAGGTAATGCCCATCCGTAATAAAAAAACAGTCCTGTATATTAAGAAAATGCTTCTCAATAAGCGCATCGATATCCTCTTCACGGCCATTCCAGTATTGCAACATCATTGTTTTATCCTTAAGACTAGTTTGAAAAGCCTTATATTCCTGCATATCGGGCGTTATTAACACCAGCAAATAACCTCTTCTGGACAAAAAGCGCAAAGCAGGCAAGGTTTCAGGATATAATTCCAGATTCCTTTTGACAAGACTATCGTTTTCATAAAAATAAGAAGTACCGAAACCGGAAAAGAAAATTGCCTTTTCCATATAAATGCACCCCCGTCCCTTTTTAATATATGTTCAGGAACGGGGTAAGGTGCATCATCTATTGCGCTTTCCAGCGTAATACAGGCTTACGCGCCGCTAAAGTTTCATCTAAACGGCTTACCGGAGTTTGGTGCGGGGCCTCATGCAACAGTTCCGGGTCCTCCTGCACTTCCCGCGCAATCGCCGCCATAGCGGCAGCAAACTCATCCAATGTTTCTTTATTCTCTGTTTCGGTTGGTTCAATCATAATAGCTTCTTGCACCATTAAGGGAAAATAGATCGTCGGCGGATGGAAGCCATAATCGATCAACCTTTTCGCGATGTCCAGAGTATGTACACCGGTCTGCTGGGAATCACGCGGCGTAATAACAAACTCATGCTTGCACGGGCTTGCATAAGGTAGTGCATAATGCTCAGCCAATAACTTCATTAAGTAGTTGGCATTGAGGACTGCTTTTTCGCTGGCTTCCTTTAACCCCTCACCACCCAGCATCAACATATAAGTAAAGGCTTTGACAACGACACCAAAATTGCCGTAAAACGCTTTCACCCGACCGATCGAATGTGGCCGTTCTTCCTCAAACCCGTATTGTTGTTTTTCCTCCTGATACTTAATCACCGGCTTCGGCAAAAACGGCTCCAGGGCTGCTTTAACCCCTACCGGTCCGGAACCCGGGCCGCCACCGCCATGAGGGGTCGCAAACGTTTTATGCAAATTAAAATGCACCACATCAAAACCCATATCACCGGGCCGCGTGTAACCCATGATCGCGTTCATATTGGCCCCATCATAGTACAACAAGCCACCCGCGCCATGGACTATCTCCGCAATCTCCTTAATCTGTGTCTCAAATAAGCCTAAAGTACTGGGGTTAGTCAGCATCAACGCCGCCGTATCTTCACCGACTGCGGCACGTAAAGCGGCCAAATCCACCCCGCCCTGTTCATTAGAAGGAACCTGGATAATCTCACAGCCGGCCAAAGCCGCTGTAGCCGGATTGGTTCCGTGGGAGGAATCGGGCACAATCACTTTATTCCGCTGCAAATCCCCTTTCGCCGTGTGATAAGCCATAATCAGCAAAATTCCGGTCAATTCACCATGGGCTCCGGCGGCGGGTTGTAGCGTAACCGCATCCATGCCAACAATCTCCGCTAAATATTCTTGGGTTTTCGCCATTAATTCCAGCGCCCCCTGCACACTCTCTACCGGCTGATACGGATGAATATTGCTGAAACCGGGGAGATTGGCGGCATCCTCATTAATCTTCGGGTTGTATTTCATCGTACAGCTACCCAAAGGATAAAACCCGGTGTCTACGGCGTAATTTAAGCGGGAAAGCCGTGTATAATGACGTACTACTTCCACCTCAGTAGCTTGCGGTAAGGCCGGTGCCTCTTTCCGGCAAAATCCCGCCGGCAGCATTTCTTCGAGCGATGCAACCGGAACATCAAGCGGACTTAAATATGCCCCTTTTCTCCCCGGGACGCTTTTTTCGAAAATGAGTTTTTCCACTACCGATCACCTCCCCACACGCGCACTAACTGCTCTATTTCTTCCCGGGAGCGCATCTCCGTTACACAAAGAAGCAAATGATTTTCCATTTCCGGATAAAACCGACTTAAGTCCAGGCCACCCAGAATACCGGCTTTCCAAAGACGTTGATTAATAGTTGCCGGTGCTTCCGTTGTTTTGACCACAAACTCCTGGAAAAACGGTGCGGTGAAAGGAATCGTTACCCCAGGAACCGTCGCCAATCGCTGCATCGCGTAGTGACTTTTTTGCAGGCATTGGTTCCCTGCTTCCGCTAAACCCTCCGGACCCATTAAGGCAAGATAAATCGTGGCCGCCAAAGCACAAAGAGCCTGATTGGAACAAATATTCGAACCGGCTTTTTCGCGTCGTATATGCTGTTCACGGGCCTGCAACGTCAGAACAAATCCTTCCCGGCCATTCCGATCGACGGTTTTTCCCACAATTCGCCCGGGAAGACGCCGTACATATTTCTCCTTACAAGCCATAAATCCTAAATATGGGCCCCCAAAACTTAGCGGCAGTCCAAGACTTTGTCCTTCCCCCACCACAATATCTGCCCCCAACCGACCGGGGCTTTCCAAGACACCCAAAGATAAAGGGTCAACACACGCCACCAAAAGCCCACCTTTGGCGTGAATTAGTTCCCCAAACATTCGTAAATCTTCAACACTACCCAAAAAATTCGGACTTTGAAGCAAGACCGCCGCCACCTCATCAGTGAGCATCTGCTCCAAAGAGCCCTGTGCCGTTAAGCCCTCCTCATAAGGGATTGTAATTATTTCCACCCCGCGCCGCCGTAAATAGGTCTGCATCGTTTCCCGGTATTCCGGATGTACTAACGAACTTACCGCGATCTTCGATCTTCTGGTCGCCTCCACCGCCATCAATGCCGCTTCGGTCAAAGCCGTTGCCCCGTCATAATGAGAAGCATTCGCTGCATCCATCCCGGTTAATTCACAAATACCGGTTTGATATTCAAAAATCGCTTGCAGCGTACCTTGACTTATCTCCGGTTGGTACGGGGTATAAGCCGTATAAAAATCAGCACGAGAAAGTAAATGATTTACCGCGCTTGGTTGGTAATGCTCATAAGCCCCGGCCCCTCTAAAACAGAGATAATCGCCGGCATGCTGGTTTTTGCCCGCTAACTGCTGCAATTTTTCCCAAGCTGCTTTTTCCGAAAACCCCTGAGGCATTTGCAGTGACCTATTTAAACGGAACTCGCGGGGTACGTCTCGAAATAGCTCTTCCGTTGAAGAAACACCAATTGTTTGCAACATGGCCTTTTCTTCTTCCTTAGTATGCGGTAAAAACGCCATCTACTTATTCCTCCTCGGCCACAAAATCTGCGTATTCAGCGCTATTTAACAACTCGCTGTCTAACTCCTCCACTTCCATTTCAATCAACCAGCCTTCCCCATAAGGGTCTTGATTGAGTATTTCCGGACTATCCAGCAGACTTTCGTTAACCGCCTTGACAATCCCGGAACAGGGGCTATAAATATCCGAAACGGCTTTAACCGATTCAACCACGCCAAAAGCCTCACCGATTTTTAGCTTTCTTCCCACTTCCGGTAATTCCACAAAAACCACATCTCCCAAGGAGTGTTGCGCATATTCCGTGATGCCTACTACACCCTTTTTTCCCTCGACGAGAATCCACTCATGTTCTTTCGTGTACCTTAATTTTTCCGGATACATCTTTGTCTTTACCTCCCTATTTCCTTTTATAAAACGGTTTTGGGCATAATTTCGCCTTAACCGCCTTGCCTCTAATTATGACTGCTATTTCATTATCCAGTTGGGCTTCACTGCTCAGCACATAGGCTAACCCTAAATTTTGGCCCAAGGTTGGGGCATAACTACCTGATGTTACTTCCCCAATCACCGCTCCGTCTTTCTCGATACTGTAACCGCCTCTCGGAATCCCTCTTTCCTGCATCATCACTCCCACTAATTTACGCGGAATCCCTTCCTTTTTTTGCTGCAATAATGCATCTCTCCCGATAAAATCGCCCTTCTGCCAAGCAACAAAATACTCCAAACCGGCCTCCAAAGGAGTAATGGTATCCTTCAATTCATGTCCATATAAAGGGAGACAGGCCTCAAAGCGCAAAGTGTCCCTTGCTCCCAGCCCGGCAGGTACTAAGCCTTTTTCTTTTCCGGCCTTCATTACTTCATCCCATATTAATGAGGTATTTTCCGCTACCACATAGAGTTCAAAACCATCCTCTCCTGTATAGCCTGTCCGCGATATGATTACATTAACCCCGGCTACCTCTGTTACAATAAATCGATAATACCGCAAATCTTTTAAGGATACCGCACAAATCTTCGTCAGGATTTCCTCCGCGCAAGGTCCCTGTAACGCCAACAGCCCAATTTCCTCGGAAAGGTCCCGTAAAACTAGCTCCCCTTTGTGCACGCCCTCATGGTTTTGGTCCGCTTGCCTCTGCACCTGTTCCTGTAACCACTGCCAATCCTTATCTTTATTGCCGGCATTCACGACCAGCATGTATTTATCATCATCTTGTTTGTAGACAAGTAGATCATCGACTACTCCCCCATCAGGATAACACAGCAACGAATAAATAATTTGCCCTGCTTCCATTTTGGCCAGATCATTTGTTAAAACACTTTGCAAGAAAGCTAAAGACGCCGGCCCCATCACTTCAAATTCACCCATATGACATACATCAAAAAGCCCGGCTGCACTGCGCACCGCTTGGTGTTCTTCAATAATGCCCGTATACTGGACAGGCATTTCCCATCCGCCAAATTCCACCATCTTTGCTCCTAACTCCAAATGTTTGGCGTATAGTGGAGTTTTTTTCAAGTTTGCAACATTTTCCACGCTTCCACACACCTCCTTGTCTCAAAGACAAATCTCACATTTTTTCCTGTGGCTTTTGACAACAAATAGCAGTAATGTATTGCGTATTCGTTTATATAATATATTATCTTCAGTATATTGGCAAGGAGTGGCAAGCGATGCGCCGAAAATTGTTCCGCAGACTCTTTCTTTTTTTGTTATTACTCCTGACCTGGCTGGATCTAAACAGATTCGCCGTGGCCCCCGTAAGTAAAATCGGCCGTGCTATTCCGATTTTTCCCCAAATTCAAATCGACTTATTACGCGCAAAAGATCAAGCACTGGTGGCTGACGCGGTCAAAGAAACGACCAAAATGCTCTTGCAGTATCTTGTTCCGCAAGATGACCGGGAACCGTGGGAGTCCCGTTTTCTTTTTGTGGATTTATTAGGAGATTCAGAACCGGAAGTAATCTATGCCCTGACCCTTCCCCCGGAAAAGGGTCTGCTGGTGCTTTTGCAGAAAGAAGGCCAAAACTATTTACTTGTTTCTTATCGTGCTGATCTCTTACCAATCAGCAAGCTGGAAACGCTCCCCCTAACTACTACTCCCCCGCTGTTTGTGACCCGCGAAGACCATCAGGAACGTTTCGGCGCTTTTTGTGAAACCTCTGTCCTTACCGTGTGGCGTTGGCAAAAAAATCAATTAAAAGAGGTTTTCTCCGAGAACATTTACTGGGAAATAAACTGGCTGAACACCTGGCAAAATCCCGGAGCCACCCCCGAAAAATGGGGAAAACTGAAACAAGCCATGCAAGTTACCTGCCAGGAAAAGGCCCAGCAGGAAGAAGACCAACCGAAAAAAGCATCACAGATACAGCTTTTGGTCGAAGGTAAGCAAGAATACTCCGAAGCTTCTACCCCTACTCCTGCTCCCCAAGCAACAGCCTTACCCGCCGAATATCAGTTTAGCACTATTCAAACCCGCAAAATTGCACAAACTTACTATTGGGATGAAGAATGGCAAAGCTTTATCCTCCGGACCGGTTTTTACCAACCACCCGACAAAAAAGGCACAGAGAAAATCGCCGTGCTCAAAGATTTAGACACTCATCTGGAAAACCTCGCGGCAAATACCGCCACCGCTCCCAACAACACCGGTTATCTCGTAACCGACCAGCAAGGAAATACTTTTACCATCGCCAAAAAAATGCTGCTGGATTAAGCCAGGATAGCTTAAGTCGGAGCAACTTAAGTCAGGGCCGTATAAGCATACGGTCTAAGTTAGGGCCGCCTTTTCCCCCGCCAAATAGCCGGTCGAAAATGCAGCCTGTAAATTATATCCCCCCGTTAGTCCGTCAATATCTAAAACCTCCCCGGCAAAATACAAACCAGGAAGCAGCTTGGATTCCATGGTACCCGGATTTACCTCCTTCAAAGCCACTCCTCCGGCCGTGACAATTGCTTCGGTCAAAGGACGGGGCCCCAAAACAGTCATTGTTAAAGCCCTAAGGGTATGCAAGAGACAATTGCGTTCTTCTTTGGTTATTTGGTGCACAAATTTCTCCGGAGAAATCCCGCTCTGATTGATTACCACCGGGATTAAACGTTGCGGTAATAGTTCATCCAGCGCATTCTGCAACTGTTTCCGTTGATACTTCTGCAAATCCCTCTGTAACCTTTTATCCAAGGTTTCCTCATCTAAGGCCGGCTTTAAATTCAAATGGAGCCGCAAGCCGCGCCGGGCATCTTTTTCTACCACTAGACGGCTGATCGTTAGGATAACCGGACCGGAAACCCCGAAATGGGTAAACAACATTTCGCCAAATTCTTTTCCCAGTACTTTTTCCTCTTCCTTTAAGGTAACCTCTACATTTTTCAAAGATAATCCCTGTAATTGTTTCACCCAATCTTCCTGAATATTCAACGGAACCAATGCCGGACGCGGGGTAACGATGGTATGTCCTATAGACGCCGCCCATTTATAGCCGTCCCCGGTTGAACCGGTAGCCGGATAGGACTTGCCTCCCGTCGCTACCACCACCGCCTTGCCTGCAATTACGCCTTGGGTGGTTTTTACCCCTTTAATCCGGCCGTTTTCCTGCCCGATTTCCAGTACTTCCTCTTCTGTTTTTAGTTGAACCCCGTGCTTTCGCGCGTACTGCCATAACGCTTCTACCACATCCGTCGCCTTGTCAGATACGGGAAAAACCCTGCCTCCGCGTTCCACTTTGGTTTCTACGCCAAATCCCTTGCACAAGGCAAGTAACTCCGGATGAAAGAAATGGTGAAAGGCGCTATATAAAAAGCGCCCTTGTCCATGATAGTTTTGCAAGAAAGAGTCCATATCTGCACTATTAGTGAGATTGCATCTACCCTTCCCGGAAATTAAGATTTTTCGCCCCACTGCCTTATTTTTCTCGAGAAGGATCACCTCTGCGCCTACTTCCGCCGCCCTACCCGCCGCAAGCAATCCGGCGGCTCCGCCACCAATGACAATTACCGGTAAATGAGCCAATATTCTAAACCTCCCCAAACTCAATTCTGTAGTAAGTACACCTGTTTTAACATGCTTCTATTAATTTTATTTCTTCTATTACTTTCACTGCCTCTATAATTTTACTTCAGCTGTCCTACGGAATAAACAGCAGCCGGGCACTTTGCGTTATCCCCCAAAGGTTCATCCCGTTACTTAACACCCAGTAAAAGATTCCGGCTGTTTGACTGCTGGTATAACCACCGCCGGCAATGGTCACGCGCTCTGTTTCTGCTCCCCAGTTTTGGTAGTAATAATCAGCTATATAAGTGTTATAATTGGCTCCTTCTTCCCCGACTTGTCCTGTTGTGGCAGGCATCAACAGCCAATCAGCCTGGAACGAGGTTATCAGATTGATGTCTGGTATGTATTTTTCGTTTTGTCCGTTCGAGGGAATAGGTCAATAGT
>CAZVLC010000060.1:2971-7723 GCA_964627885.1 uncultured Peptococcaceae bacterium | reverse complement strand
GAAAACCGGCAAAGCAATACACGCTTCCACGGTGAGTGAACCTTTATTATTATCTTTGTGCCAAAAATGTAAATTTCTCATTCTACTCCGAACCTCTTTCGGGCTAATACTCGGCAACCGCCGTTTTAGTAATAAGATACTGATTTCCTTTAACCTGCTTGAGGCCGAATTTTTCCAGCTGTAAGAGGGAAGCAAACCACAAATCCACCTTCACTTCTGCTGTTCCAACAAGCCTTGTTCCATAGTTCTTTAAAAGAAAATCCCCATCACTTTGCCGGAGATTAATCTGCATTAATTGTCTCGTCCGATCCAGCACCGCTTTTTCACTTTTCAGCAATAATAATAAACGCAAATGATCGGAATAAGATAACCTGGTCGGTGATGCTTTTAAACTATCGCATAACGGTGCGCCCGTTGTAGTATACATCGCGCCCATATCCCGGGTCGCACAAATAAAGCCTTCCACTAAAGCAGTCCCTAATCTGGCAAAAAAGGTAGGGGCAGGATTGGTTATAAAACTATCCACCGCGTTTATGGCAAAACGCAGACTCCAAATGGTTACAAAGGCCTCCAGTAGATTAGCTCTTTCGAAATTATTGCCACAGAGAATATACTCCACCTCCCCTTTACTAAAATAGTGCCCTCTTTGCGTGGGTGAAGTGATAAAAGTATGCTTGTCCATGATATATTCGATCAAATACATTTTATCCATCCCTGCGGTGCCTAGTTGCTTCAGTGCAGAAGTAAATTCCTTCAGATATGTAAAAATGTTGCTGCCCATTGCCTCGGCGTTTTCCTCTGACCAGTTATTCATCTTTTCATCATAGGCGTACATGCCCATCTGCTGCGCTTGCTCCGCCGGGCTAAGCTGTTCCTGACTATTGGCCACCTGAATATCTTGTGCCGGAATAAGTTGCGTAACCGGATTGCCGGCGCTGATCTCCGGCCCAAGAAGCTGCTTTAATTGGCTGATAATGGCCTCCTTCGCCGCCTTTTCTCCTTTGGCAAGCGGTGAGGGCAATTGATCGCTGCACAACTCCGGCAGTTCTTTTATCGTCCTTAACTGCGCATTTAAATCTTCTATTTCGGTTGTGAGTTCCTTTCTTTTCTGAAAACAATCCGCTATTTCCTGGGGATTTCCCAAAAAAACACTATCGGCACAACGCTTATTGGCTTCGTCTAAGGCTTTCTCCTGCTTCTTAATCTCCTCTAATATTTGCCGGTTAAATTGAAGATCCTCCAACTGCTGGCGGAGCTGTGCCTTCAATTTCTGTACTTCGGGCGGTAGTGAGAATTTCTGGGGCTTTTTGCCGCCGTTTTCAGCGCGACCTTCCGCACTATTTTCAGCACGGCTTTCCGCAATTACCTCTTCTGTTGCGGACGCAATTTGCTCAATACGCTGATTATCCTCCAGTAATTTTTTTTCATATTCGGTTATCTTAGCCTGCAGTTCCTGCAAATTATCTTCAAGCTCATCCAAACTGAGCATTCTTTCTACGGCATCTTTCGCAGCGTTTTTCGCGGCATTTTTTGCGGCTTTCTTAATTTTCTCATTGAGCTTTTCCTGCGAAATACGCACCCCATCCAAAACACCCCCGGTGGATTTGGCGCTGTCCAGCACATCAGCCTTCTGCCCAAAAGCTCCTTTTAAAAAAATATCCACCACATTTTGGGTTATCATGACCGGCCCTTTATATTTCATATACTCAGTTATTTGTTGTTGAAAAGCCGCATCGTTTAAGATACTGTTTTGTACCTGTCCCGTAATTTTCACCTGGTCAAGCTCAAAATTGAGAAAATGAAAACCCGGATGTCTTTCAACCAGGTTGGCCAGAAAATATCGTTTCAAGTCCGCTTCCCGCTCCGGCGTGTACGAAAGACCATAGAGGCCGTACTGCCCGACTAATTCTTGATTATATTCGGCCAACACCGAACGGGTAGCAGTAGCTAAGGCCGTCTCAACCTTTCTTTCCGCCACCATTACCCTGCTGATATCCACAATGAGACCGGCCAGCATCAGCATGCCCAAAAAAATCAAAAGAAGGAAGACCGAAATGGCCCCTTTTTCCGTTTTCCATAACCATCTGAGTTTTCTTTGCACAACAATCCCTACTTTAACACATGATCAATACTACTCTTGCGGAGCCGCCTTCTTCACTTTACCCAGCAGCTTATCCAAATCGATTTTATCTTTCACCTTGCCGGCATATTCCAACGCCAAATCTACATTTCTAATCATCTCCGCCGGCTCGGTAATCACAGCGGTGCTTTGCGCTTGCAATACCGCTTCTGCCTTACCGTCAAAAAACTGCTTTAATTGGCCAAATGGAATTTTGATTTCCTGCGTTATTTCCACCTTAATCTTACGGATGATGAACCCATTTTCGTAAGCGACTTTCACTGTGGTCTTCTCCGGTTCTTTGATACAGCGCAATAACTGCGGAAAAGTATTTTTTAAAACAGTATTGAGCTTTTTACATACTGCCCCTGCTGTATTTTTCTTATCAACCGTCCCGTCATGAAAAACCTGCTGCAGCTTTTCTTCGTCAAACGACCCGGTAACGGTTTTTTCCACCGTCTGCCCCCCGCTGTTTAGTTCAAAAATACGGTAATAGGGGCTTGTTTCCCTGGTCCAGTCATTGGCGGCTGTTTCGGCTATCTCCGTGGCCGCTTTCGTTAAGAGCACGCGATGATACATCAGCATAAATGAAAAGCAAAGCAGAAACAGTGATAAAAACACTGCCGACATAATTAAGATCGCTTCGATTGTGTAGCTTCCTTGCTCATTTTCGCAAAATCCGCGTTCCTTCATCGGCGCCTCCTAAAACTGATCTCACTCCTATCGCTGTCACTCACCCTGCACAGTCTGTACGCTCTCCCCAAGTAAATAAACGCCATAGGAGTGAAATCTATCCCCCCCAACAAGCATTAAGAACCCGGTTTTAAGGAATCATCAATTATCTCTTTATCAAATACTTTCCCTGTGGCATATTCAACAAATGACGTAATCTGCTCCCTGAATAATAACGCCACGCCTACCAGTACCGCCACAATAATTACTACTTCAACAGTACCCATCCCCTCTTCTTCTTGCCACAGCTTTTTAAAAACATTGCGCATTACCAACACCCCCTTTCGAATATTCACAGGCCTTTCATCGCCAGCACCGCCGGCATCGCCACAATAAGTAAAATAGCAATAAACATCAGCATCATCGGAAAAATCAATTTCGTTGAAGCCTCTTCTCCCAGCCTTTTGGCGGCATTTTTGCGCATTTCCCAGCATTCCGCCGCCTGTAATCTTAAGACCGGAACCAGTTCCGCACTGCCTTTTTTCATATTTTGCAACACCACCGCGGAAAAACGAGTTATTTCCGGCACCCGCAGCCGCCGTGCAAAATCTTCATAGGCTTGGAACTCCGCTTTTCCTCCCCGAATCTCGTAAATGACGCGCTCCACTTCCTGATAGAGGGGCGTCTCTTTCTTATTAGCTGCCGCGATTCTTTCCCAGGCATTAGATACCGTTAGGCCGGCATTAATTAACAGAATAAGCTTATTTAAAAAGTCAGGGAAATCTAACTGGATCATTAGTTTGCGCTCGGCTACCTTTTTTTTCAAATCATAGTCCGGCGCAAAAAACACCGCTCCCAGAATCCCAAGAAAAAAAGCGCCCATCATTAAGTCAACCTCTCCTAAAGCGGCCAGGAAAAATGCCACAAGCAGCATCCCTAATAGTAGGTACCCTAACTTATTCGCCCAGTAAACCTGGAGATAAAAGCGGGCGTTGGCCGAACCGTAAATCTCCAGCAATTGCTTATATAACCCCTGGTCATAAGGGGTCGTGTAAGGATAACGAATCATTTGCAGCAACTCGTGCCCCATCGGCAAGAAGCTATCCTTCAACGGAAAATCTTCCTGCTTTAACGGTTGAAAAAGCGCTTGATATTTCCCTTTCGCTCTTAAATAGAGGAAAAGCAAGATTAGACATACAATTAAAAAGAAGATCGTAAACATCTTACACCTCAATCTTCATGATCTTTCCGGAAACAAGGAAGGCCACGCCTAACAAAACCACCGCTACAGTCATGGCCAGATGACCAGCCAACGTATTAAACACCGGAGCCATATAGTCACCGGTTGACCCACTTAATAAGAGAATCATCGCAATCGGCATAATGTTTAAAATCTTTCGTTCAAACTTTCTTTCCGCCAACAGCGTGTCAATTTCCTGTTTAATCTGTAGCTTGTCCCCAATAATTGCCGAGGAATTCTTGATAATCTCCACGATATTTCCCCCGGTTCTTTTACTAATCACAAATACATCCACAAAACTATCAATATCCTCTAAGTGCGCACGGCGAGCGAAATCCCCCAGGGCCTCCTCAACCGTTTCGTTCATCTCTAAACGGCGGACAATGTAACTGAACTCCTGCATAATGTATGTCTGCGGATCCGGATAAATAAGGGCCAAATCTTTAATGGCTTCTTTAAAAGCCTCTTCAACGGAACGTCCGGCGGTTAAAGAAGAAGAAAGCGCATACAAAGCCTCCTTAAACTGCATGGCTAACTCCTGCTTCCTTTTGACAATAAGCTCCTTGGTTTTCAGCCGGGGATAAAAGAGCGCCAATGGGGTAACCAATGCGGCTAAAAGAAAATTGCGATAAAAGACATAGGCCACGAAAAAACAAAAGGCGGCCGCCAACCCAAAGTAAAAGAGCCATTCCTGCTTACTCATGCGATAAACATCATAATC
>CAZVLC010000060.1:0-2871 GCA_964627885.1 uncultured Peptococcaceae bacterium | reverse complement strand
CCGCTGTTCTTTGCTGTAACCAAATGTAGAGACCCGCTGACAAAAGCCCCCCCACAAAAACAATCAGGAAAAATTTCATCTCCCCCGTCCCCCTTGCTTTTTCTTACACCTCTATGGAAAAACCAGCCATTTTTAACTTGGCAGTGTGGCTCAGAGGATTCCCGGTTCTCTCCAGAATACCCGCAACCTTTTCCGTTGTTTGCGGCTGCTCCCCCGGCAATTCCTTAAACACGAACAAAGGATTCAATTTAATTTCCCCATCCCGATAGCCAACTACCTCGTCAATGGCCAAGACCCTTCTGGATTTGTCCCTTAACCTGCCCAAATGAATGATAATATCCACAGCCGATGCAATCTGCTGCCGGATTGCTTCTAAAGGAAAGTCTGCCGCCATTAGCACCATCGTTTCCAGGCGGCTCAACATATCCGCGGACGAATTGGCATGACCGGTAGACAAAGAGCCATCATGTCCGGTGTTCATAGCCTGCAGCATATCCAAGGCCTCCCCGCCCCTGACTTCGCCGACGATAATCCGGTCGGGCCGCATCCGCAAAGAAGTTTTAATTAAATCACGAATGGTAATTTGGCCTTTCCCTTCGGTATTGGCATTCCGGGTTTCCATCCGGACAATATTCTTGACCCCGGTAATCTGTAATTCGGCCGAATCCTCAATGGTCACAATGCGCTCATCCCCGGGAATGAAATTGGATAACACGTTTAGAAAGGTCGTTTTCCCTGAGCCTGTCCCCCCGGAAATAAAGATATTGTATTTTGCTTTGACCAAACGTTCCAAAAACGCTGCCGCCTGTTGGTCAAGACTCTCACAGGCAATTAGTTGTGCCATCGTCAACGGCTGCTCCGGAAATTTACGAATCGTCAAAATCGGCCCATTCAAAGCAATTGGTGTTAAAACCACACTGACCCGCGACCCATCCTCTAAGCGCGCATCAACAATCGGTGTAGCTTCATTCACCGTTCTGTTCACTTTTGAAACGATCGACTGAATAACATCCTCGAGTTTTTCTTTATTCTCAAAAGCTATGTTAAGCTTACTGATTCTTCCCTCTTTTTCAATAAAAATATCCTGCGGACCATTGATCATAATTTCGGTGACCGTATGGTCATCCAAAAGAGGCTGAATAATATCCAAGCGCCGCATCGAATTAAAAATATACCGGACTAAAAACTGTTTCTCTTCAACACTGATATAGGTTTCCTTCGCCTTTTCAAAGACGGCCCTGGTGATGACTTCTTCAATTTCCTCATCACCCAATTCCTTTTGTAAATCCAGGTGATCACTGATAATGCGCTTAATCTCCTGAATTAATTCGGGTTTAACCTGCACTGACATATTCTTACCTCCGCCCCAAAACTATCTACGTTAGAGCACTTCCAGCAACCGGTAAATAGCCTTTCCAAATTCCGTACTTAAATCAAGCCGATAAAGCCCCTCCTGGAAGAGCGTTAAGCCTTTCACCAGCGGGATTTTCCCCCTAACCCCCTTGCCATACAGCCCATATTGCTCTTCCACATACTGCATTTCTAACTCATCCGGAATGTCGTCCCCACGCCTTACTTTGTTCAGCACAAGATGGAATTTTTCGCTAATATCCCAACCCTGGCGCATCGCCAGTAACCGCAGATCTTGAAATAGCTTTTGTATCTTCATAAGCGAACTCATATTTTGCTCCGCTACTAACACAATCTGGTCGCACGCCTGTAATACGGCTAAATTGTTCTTGTTTATTTCCGAAGACATATCCACAAAAATCCGTTCATACTGGCCGGTTGCCTTTAATTCCTGCAACAAAAGCCGCAGTTCCGCAGCGATATCTTCCTTAAAATCAATGATGTTGTCCGGGGGCTGATAATAGGCAATTTTAGTGACCGGATCAATACATTTTGCTGTTTCCAAATGTAAGGATAAGTTTTTTGAATTATTTTTTAGATAATACAGAATACCGGAAAAATTCTCCTCCTGCTCTCCCGTAAAATAGAGCGGGGTAGAGGCCATATTTTCCAGGTTAAGATAAAAGCAGTTTTTTCCTTCCCAAGCCGTTTGCACACTGGCTCCCACCGCAATGGTGGTCTTCCCTACCCCACCAACCGGTGAAAAAACTGCCATGATTTTTGTTTTTTGCTGTTGCGGGGCAAGTGTTTGCCGAAAAGAATACTCCGGGGAAGCCGCAGCCTCTTCCGCAAAAATCCGGAGCATCGCACTGACAATTTTCTCCCCGTATTGAAACTTATTAATGGCTCGTCTGTCCCGGATTTGCCCTTCACCGTATAATACAATAACCGAGCCCCGTTTTCCCGGCGCAATCTGCTCAAGCAGCGGAATAAATTTTCCCCCGACCAAAACGATCCCCGGCGGATTTAACCCTTCTTCCAGATACGCCAGAAGAGAAGCTGTTTCCGTGAAAGAAGTAACCGCAAACTTTGCACTGTGCGCGCACATTATATAGTCTACCAGACAGCTGACATAATCTTTATCCTCATCAGCTATTACCAAAGCAATCTTATTCATGTAGAATCCCTGCACTTTTCCCAGAATTGACACATACTTCTATCCTTCAACATTATACTATATTTTCCCTGCGATGGGTAGAAATATGGAAATAAAAATGCAAAAAATACGGCCCCCTTATTTTGAAAAAGGGGGCCGAAACTGTAGTAAAAAGCTTTTCAACAAATCTTATTCTGTTGTATCTTGGGCTGCTTGGTAATGGCTCAATATCTCATTTGCTGTCAAAGCCTTGTCATAGATACATACTTCATCAACCATTCCCTTGAAGTACGCGCTTGTCGCATTTTTACCAATCATTAAAGGTGTTTCATGAGCGTTTATTTCACCGCAAACGGCAAAACTAT
>CAZVLC010000059.1:0-7796 GCA_964627885.1 uncultured Peptococcaceae bacterium | reverse complement strand
GCCCCAGGGAACATTCAACCCCATCCAGCGCGTCCCAAAACCATTTCCCCAATTGATGGTTTTATTGATTATTTTCCACGTACCGAGTGGGGAAGGAGTTTCGGATTTACCAATGGCGATCGGAAATTGAGCATAGGGCTTTGCATTATTCATGATGATTAGCTTCCGGCGAAAGGTATCAATAATAATACTGATTTCGCCGTCTGGCGGAGAAAACTTGGGGGTAACAGTTTTTATTTCTTTAATTTCGGTCATTTGGGCAAGCTTTACCCAAAGGTGATATTTTACCTGACCATCTATGGCTAAACCGCTTGCCTTTTGAAAGCTGCTGATAGCGCTAATTGTTTTCTCATCATATTTTCCGTCAATGACCCCTTCATAATAACCAAGCTTAGCAAGAGCCAACTGAACTTCCTCCATAGTAAGCTCTTGCTCCAGTAAATCAGCACATCGATAATTGACGGCATAACCTGTCTCCGTACAAAAGAAAAAAATTAATAAAACCAGAAGTACAGAAAGTACAGAAGTTTTTTGTCTCATTTTTCTTCCTTTCAATGTCAGTGTCCTTTTTATTTTCCCACATTCCCGCCGGTTCATACCTGAGCGTCTCTCTAATACCACTATTTCCCAGGTAATATTAACCGAGGCAGTAACACTTTCACCTCTGCTTTTTTCATATAGTGTATTAGGTTAATTAAGTAGTGTAATGACAGAGCTGAGGGAAGGGGGGAGCTTAATTTTGACAGACCTTGGACTTGTTCTTTCCGGGGGAGGAGTGAGAGGAGGGGCTCATATTGGTGTATTGCAAGCACTGCATGAAGCAAATATCAGACCTACTTATATTTCTGGTTCAAGTGCCGGTTCGATTGTTGCCGGATTGTATGCTTATGGTTATACGCCTGAAGAAATCCATATTATTGCCCGCAGATTGTCAAGAAGAAGTTATGATGTAGATTACCCCGGGATTATTTCTTCGCTCGTTAACATTTTTTTTGCGGGAAAGCCAACGACAAGCGGACTGATTCGCGGAGACTATCTGGAAACATATTTTTATAATCTTACAAAAGGGATCAAAATGAAAAATGTGAAAATGCCCTTGGCCATCACCGCTGTTGATATAAATAACAGTAAAATCGTCGTTTTTACCTCCTCATCTACCCCTTTGCTCACTCATGATGATTATATCTATTGCAATGACGCTCCCTTAGCAGAAGCCATTAGAGCCAGCATAGCTATTCCCGGGATTTTCCAACCAAAAATTCTTAAAAAAATGAGACTGGTGGATGGAGGAGTCCGCGCCAATTTGCCTGTAGAAATAACTCATATGATGGGGGCCGGCAAGGTAATCGCCGTTAATTTAAGCTATAACGGCAATCCGATGCCGGGAGTTGACGATATCTTAGAAATTTCCTTACAATCAATCGATTTAATGATTTATCAAATAACCAGACCAAGTATTCAATCAGCCGACATTATTATTACGCCGAAAATCAACTATGTACAGCAAGGGGACCTCAGTAAAATTGATTATATTGTGAAATGCGGCTATCAAGCCACCGTAAAGCTACTGCCACGAATTAAGCAATTATTATATAATTAAAAAATGGTATGATATAATAGAATAGATTTAGTATGGTTAATTAGTAAAGACATTGAATGTAAAGAGGGATTACCTGATGAAGTTTTTCATTACTACCTTTGGTTGTCAAGCTAACGAAAGGGATTCGGAGACTATTGCCGGTTTGCTTCAGAAAATGGGGTACGAGCAGTCAGCCAATTTGCCGGAGGCAGACGTGCTTATCTTTAATACTTGCTGTGTGAGGGAAAAAGCAGAAAATAAGGTCTTAAGTCAAGTCGGTGCACTGAAAGGATTAAAAGAACAGAATCCCGATTTAATTATCGGAATTTGTGGTTGTATGGTGCAACAAGAGGGTATAACCGCCAAAATTCGTCGCCGCGCTCCTCATGTGGATTTAATTTTCGGCACGCATAATATTCATCAATTACCCGAATTAATCGCTAACATCCAAAAATCAAGAGAGGCACAAATCTGTGTTTTACCGGACAATACTGATATTGTCGAAGGGTTACCGGCTTATCGCCAGTTCCCTTTTAAAGCCTTAATCAATATTACTTATGGTTGTAATAATTTTTGTACATATTGTATTGTTCCTTATGTGCGTGGGCGGGAAAAAAGCAGACAACCGGAGAAAATCATTACAGAGATTGAGCAACTGGTCAAAGAGGACGTCGTGGAAGTGCTCTTATTGGGCCAAAATGTTAATGCCTTTGGCAAGAATTTAGCTGAAGATTGTTCTTTTGGGGAACTTTTAAAAAGAATAAATGAAATTTCCGGTTTAAAAAGAATTCGCTATTTGACTTCCCACCCACGTGATTTTAGTACAAAACTGGTGAAGGAAATTGCGCAATTAGAAAAAGTATGTCCGCACTTTCATCTACCGGTGCAGTCGGGCAGCAACGGCATCTTACGGAAGATGAACAGAGGCTATACCCGCGAGGAATATTTGACTCTGGTTCAGTCGATTCGCGAGATTATGCCGCAAGCGAGTATCACCACAGATATTATTGTGGGTTTTCCCGGGGAAACAGAAGAGGATTTCCAAGATACTTTGAATCTTGTGGAAAAGGTCCGTTTTGATTCTGCCTTTACTTTTCTCTATTCACCCCGTTCAGGTACTCCGGCGGCTCGTCTGAAAGAACAAATCCCTTTAAATATTAAAAAAGAACGTTTACAACGCTTGATGGATCTGCAGAATGAAATAAGTCTTGCTATAAACCAAAAATTAGAAGGACAAGTTGTGGAATTGCTGGTAGAGGGGGCCAGTAAAAAAGATCCCCAGATGCTCGAAGGACGAACCGACACTAATAAAATCGTGCTTTTCCCGGGCTCTATCGAATTGCTTGGGAAGTTCAGAGAAGTGAAGATTACCGCTACTCAAACGTGGATTTTAAAAGGAGAGTTATTTACACAAGAATAAGTAATTACCAGCATGAAGCAGGGCGAGAAAAAAGGAGGAGGAACCGGGACAATGGTTGCGCAAACCCCGATGATGAAGCAATACCAGGATATAAAAAAACAATATGTCGATACGATCCTTTTTTTTCGTTTAGGTGATTTTTATGAAATGTTCAGCGATGATGCCTTACTCGCTTCACGCGAATTGGAGATTACATTGACGGGACGTGATGCCGGTCTGGAAGAAAGGGTCCCCATGTGTGGAATTCCTTATCATGCGGCGGAAAACTATATTGCCCGTCTGATTCAGAAAGGATATAAGGTTGCCATTTGTGAACAGGTGGAAGACCCCAAACTATGCAAAGGGATCGTCAAACGAGAAGTCATTCGGGTGATTACTCCCGGCACAGCTCTTGATACTCAGTTAAACCATGATGCCGGTAATTCATACTTAGCGGCCATTTTTCTTGAACCATATGCTTTGGGGCTTGCCTTTTGTGATGTTTCCACAGGAGAATTTTGGCTTAGCCAGTTTAACGGGACAGAAGCGAAGATAATTTTGCGTGAGGAATTACTAAGACTTAATCCCGTGGAAATACTTATCCCGGAGATGAAGCAAGAAACAAAACCGGAAACGCAAGAGGGAACTCTAATAGGTCAGGAAAAATGGGAATTTACACATAATCATGAAGAACTGTACCGGGATATTTTAAGGTGTCTTGACTGTACCTTAGTATCGCCTTATCAAGATGATGCATTTAATTATAGTAATGCTCTTCAACTCATTGAACACCAAGTACAGGACAATCTCCTACGCGGTAACGATTCTCAGTTGAGGCGACAAGCAATTTCGGCAGCCGGAGCTATTTTGCATTATCTCCGGGAAACGCAAAAAGCCTCACCGCAACAAATAAAAAATATCAACCTCTATTATCCTGAAGCCTACTTAGCGTTAGATTCGACTACTTTTCGCAATCTCGAATTAACAAAAACCCTGCGTTATGGCGATAAAAAAGGCAGCTTACTCGATTTATTAGATAAAACAAAAACAGCTTGTGGGGCAAGACTCTTGCAACAGTGGTTACAAAAACCGCTAACCGATAAAACGCTGGTGGAAAAACGTTTAGATGCCGTCGAAATGTTAAGCCAGCGTTGGTCCGAAAGACAAAAAGTACGGAATAATTTAGAAAAGGTCTATGACCTGGAAAGATTAATGACACGCATTCTTTACGGAAGGGCAAACCCCAAAGAATTAATTGCTTTTAAAAATACACTGGCTGTTTTACCGGAACTTGAGCAACTCTTCAACAGCTTCCGTGCCGTTGCTTATTTAGCCGCCTTAGGCAATGAACTGGATTTGCTGGAAGACGTGCGGCAGCTTTTGGAGAAAGCCTTAGAAGAAGATCCCCCGTTGAACCTGAAGGATGGCGGCGTGTTCAGGTCTGGCTATAACCGGCAAATTGATGAATTAAGAGAGATAAGCATTAACGGTAAGGAATGGATTGCCCGCTTAGAAAGCCAAGAAAAAGAAAAAACCGGGATCAAATCTTTGAAAATTGGCTTTAACAAAGTCTTTGGCTACTATTTGGAAGTAACCAAGGCCAATTTAAATTTGGTTCCAGCCCATTTCCAGAGAAAACAGACCTTAGCCAACGGAGAGCGATATATCACCGAGGAATTAGTGCGGTTGGAAAGTCAGGTTTTAGGCGCAGAAGAAAAACTGACTTCTCTAGAAGAAGAAATATACCGACAGTTATTAAAAGAATTAGGACAAGCCGCGCAAAGGGTCCAAAATACCGCCCACGTTTTGGCACAGTTAGATGTTTTACAATCCTTAGCCGAAGTAGCCGTGCAAAACTCTTATGTGCGCCCACAACTACTGGCAAAAGAAAAAAATCTGTTGGAGTTTACCGAGCTCCGCCATCCGGTGGTCGAAAAAATGTTGCCGGAGGCCGCCTATGTTCCTAATGATTTAATTATGCCTGAACATACTGATTTCTATATTATTACCGGCCCTAATATGGGCGGGAAAAGTACATACTGTCGTAGTGCCGCAATAGCCGTAATTATGGCCCAAATAGGCAGTTTTGTCCCCGCTCAGAAAGCCTTGATTTCGCTCCGCGACCGGGTTTTTGCCCGGGTGGGGGCAAGTGATGATTTACGCAGTGGACAAAGCACTTTTATGGTTGAAATGAATGAAGTGGCGAACATACTGAATCATGCTACCAAATATAGTTTAGTGATTCTTGATGAGGTGGGCAGAGGCACCAGTACTTATGATGGTCTCAGTATGGCCTGGGCGGTTAGTGAATATTTAATCAAACACATCGCCGCCCAAACCCTTTTTGCGACACATTATCATGAATTGACCCGTTTAAGCGAGCTGTATGAGCGCGTGCAGAATCTCTCCGTTTCTGTGCAGGAAAAAGGAGATGAAATCGTTTTTCTGCATAAAATTATCCCTGGGGCGGCCGATAAAAGCTATGGGATTCAAGTTGCCCGGTTGGCTGGTCTTCCTCTTTCCGTAATACAGCGGGCCCAGGAAATCTTAACTTTCTTGGAAAAAGAGAAAGCCACCGAAAAAGAAAATGACCGGGAAACAAGACATATTCATACCAGTGAAATCAAAAAAGAAAGACAAACAGAACAAGAAGTGCAAAAATATCATTTTCTGGCGAAAACCTTGTTAGATATAGACTTATTTGCCATGACCCCGCTTGAAGCATTAAATATACTAGCTCAACTGCAAGAACTGGTTGGGGATAAAACTTCAAACTAATCTTGGAGAGGAGGAATAAAAAATGTCCAAGATACACCTCCTTAATTCGCTAACGGCTAATCAAATCGCCGCAGGTGAAGTCATTGAACGACCGGTATCGGTAGTAAAAGAACTCGTGGAAAATTCCTTGGATGCCGGAGCCTCAAAAATTGTGGTAGAGATAAATAACGGAGGGTTGACCCTTATCAAAGTAACTGATAACGGGTGCGGAATGGCCGATGATGATTTAATGTTGGCGGTGAAACGCCATGCTACCAGTAAATTGCAAATTATTAGCGATTTAGAGCAACTTCAGTCATTGGGTTTTCGGGGCGAAGCATTACCTAGTATCGTTTCTGTGGCACAGGTCGAAATTATCAGTAGACAACCGAAAAACAATTTAGGCCATAAAATGGTGGTCAGCGGGGATAGTGTTCCACAATGTGAGCCTATCGGCGCCCCGTTGGGAACCTCAATTAAAGTTGCCGAATTGTTCTATAATACACCGGCTCGGAAAAAATTTCTGCGTTCGGAAGGTTATGAAAGCAGTCTCATCCACGAATTATTAACAAAGTTTTCTTTGAGTCATCCTCAGGTGACGTTTTGTCTATGGCGTGACGGCAAAGAGATTCTCAATACGGCCGGAATGAATACGCATCCGGACTTGTTGGAGTACTATTTTGGTGATGAGGCCAGAGAAGCTTTAATCGAAGTGAGTGGTGAATTGCCGGGGGGCAATATCAACGGATTTCTCACTTTGCCCACATATCATCGGATGAATCGTAAAGGAATCAATTTCTTTATCAATCATCGCCGTGTCTATGTAAAGGAGTTAATGAAAGCTTTGGAAGAGGCCTATGAGGATACACTTCCGAAGGGACAATTTCCGCTTTGTGTCCTTAACCTCGCACTTGACCCGGCGACCATTGACGTTAATGTACACCCTAGTAAAATGGAGGTTCGATTACGCAATCCTTTGCTTGCCAAAGAAATGGGGACGTTACTCCGCCAACATTTAATTGCCCAAAAAAAGATTCCACATTATCTAGTGGAAATGACAGCATCAAAAACGGATAATCTTAGCGTTGTTAATGAAGAAGTACCGCAAAAACCTAAGACAAAGCTCATGCAAAATCAAGACCGGCAGACAGAACTGATCTTCCAACAAACGCCTGAGTTAAGATACACAACATCGCCCGGCAATAAGCCGAGTATTAAATCGAGCAATGATATGACCGTGTTTTCTGAAACAGATGAAGTATCCCCAAGTTTGGATTCCGATAGTGCTAAAGCGGAACAAACAGAAGCAGAAGCCCTGCAGCAATTGAGGATTATTGGTCAATTATCCGACACCTTCATTTTAGCCGAAGGAGAAGATGGGCTTTATCTGATTGATCAGCATATTGCTCACGAAAGAGTACTCTTTGAAGAATTCTTAAGCAAAGCCGCAATCGGTTCGCTAGATAGTCAGGTGCTTTTACAACCGATTACTTTACATCTTTCTCTCTTAGAAGAAGAAGCTGTTCTAAAATACATCTTGCCATTAGTGGATTTGGGGATTATTTTAGAAGATTTTGGGCCAAGAACCTACCTATTGCGTGCTATTCCTACCGGAATTAAAATAGAGCCTCAGGATTATTTCTATTCTCTGTTAGAACATCTGGAAAATAGTCATGGTAAAACGGATGTCCTGGATTTAAAAAAAGAAGTTTTAATTCACGCTTCCTGTAAAGCCGCCATAAAAGCCCATACGAAACTTACCCTACCGCAGATGGAACAACTGCTTCGGGATTTAGGCAAAACGGAAAATTATCTAACCTGTCCGCATGGGCGGCCCATAATTTATAAAATAACGCATCAGGATATTCTCAAAGCGTTTCATCGCTCATAGAACGCTTATTTATGATAAAAAGAAAATATATGGTAAAAATAGAGAGGAAAGAAAAGAGGGGAAATGTGGATTGCTTCCTTTGGTAGTAATTTTAGGGCCAACGGCTGCGGGCAAAACGAAGATTAGCGTTGAACTTGCTTTACGCTTGAAAGGGGAAATAATTTCCGGGG
>CAZVLC010000058.1:0-7835 GCA_964627885.1 uncultured Peptococcaceae bacterium | reverse complement strand
AATCCTACAGATAACAGCGAAGCGGGAAGGGAATATAAAATCATAATAGGATTTCCCACAAAAATGGGTACAAGAGTGGATTTGATTGCAATAATTACAAAAGCGTATTTATAGTTTAAAATTAATATCGCCACAATAATAACCACATTTGAAAGCCCTAATTTAATATAAGGCAAAAAGGTTTATAATTGTTTGGGAACAGTACATCTAATGCTAATATAACGGGTGAGGTGGGAGAATTAATGTACAATCTAGTTTGTAAGAGTAAAATGATAACCCTGACGACATTACTAGTGTTTGGTTTGCAGTGCTTCCCCTTGACGGCGTGGGGATTGGATTTATCCGGTACCTTATCCGGCCTTGGTAATCTGCTGAATAACGAAAAGGTACGGCAAAAAATACAGAAACAATCACCGCAGAAAGAATTGAAAGCACCTTCTTCACTTTGGACGCAGAATGTTCAGGAGACTTCATTAACTGTTCATTGAAGCAAAGCGGAAAATAACCGGGGCGCAGTAACCTATGCTTTATATCAAGATGGGCAGTATGTAGCCAGCACGAATAAAACTAATTATCCGGTGAAAGGGTTAACGAAGGGTACCGAGTATCGGTTTTTCGTAATTTCCAGTGATAAAGGTGCGCAGGTTTCGAAACAAAGTAAAACAATCTCCGTAAGAACCAAAGGGTTTAAAAATGAGGCAGAAAAGAAGGCATACTATGGCGCCAAAGTGGAGGCGAAAAAAGAGTTTATTAATGAAGCAAATCAGCAAGTTGATGCCGGATTTAATAGGCTGATTAGCAGCAAAATAGATGCGGCAATTACCCCACAAACGAACAGTGCGGTGAAATTTAGTCTTGGGGTGTTGGAGGGAGTTCCAAAGGGATTGAAGGATCTCAGCATGTTTGGTTTAAGCATAACTGAAAGTGCTTTATCGGAAAATGTACACGCAAGCACAATGAATTCTTACTTAAAATATAAAGATGGTGAATATGATTATTTTATCAATCATCCGGTGCAGACAGCGTCGGTAGCCGCTAATGCGCTCTACAAGGGCAGCAAAGCCTATTTGCAGGAAGTAACAAATGACAGCAGAAAACTGGGCAATTTGGTTGGAGAGACAGCCGCTTTGGCAGGTACGGCAAAAGTAGCGGTGTCGGGTGTTAAAGGGATCTCGGCAACTTCAAAGGCTGTTTCATTAGCCAAAGTGAATAAGCAAGCTGCCATAGCAGAAAAAATCATTGATAAGGAGTCATACCTGACTAAGCTAAACAGCGAATATTTGTCTTGGACTAAATCGTTAAATCCCACTGAACGATTTCATCTTGAAGAACTGGCCAGTGGGAGATACTGTTTCTTAAACAGAGAGTTAAGGGATGGCACATTTGAATTTGAAAATGTTTTTAGAAGAATGCCCGTGTATGGGCTGGATCAGGCTCTGGATAAGGCCAAAACCCCATTCCCAATGAGTGCTTATATAGGTACTGAATACTCAGTAAAAGAGTATCTGGGGAGTTTTTCCGCACCAACTGTAAAACAATTAAAAAAGAAGCTGATAGGTGTAAAAGAAGTCGACCAGGGTTATGGTAGATATGCAACACATCCTGAGAAAATAAACAATATATTTCAAGTATCAACGCAGGTTAACGTTCCCCAAGGGATAAAAGCAGGGTATTATGATGATAAATTACTTTTCGCCAGAGGACAAAAAACGAAAATTATTGATCTCGAGTTTGATGAAGTCCAAAATAAATTAACTATAATTAAGGAAATGCAGCTTCCAAAAATGCAAGCTCTCAAAAATAAGGTAAATGGCTTATTGGAAAAATAGTTCACTGGAAAAACAAATAAAACAAAATCCAAATAAAAGCATAACAAATAACCTGATTCTTTGTTACAATAGAAAAAAGGCATGTAGAAAAAACTATAACAGTTTTGTTGCAAAAGAGACAGAAGGGTGATGAAGAATGGGGTATAAGGCGGTACTGTTTGAGTTAGACGGAACCTTACTCAATACGTTGGAGGATTTAGCCGATTCCACCAATGCAGTCTTGGCAAGGCGAGGATTTGCCCGCCATAAATTAGAGAAGTATAAGTATTTTGTGGGAGATGGGATGTATAATCTGTTACGGAGGGCTTTACCGGCTGAACAGCATGACGATGCTTTTATTAAACAGTGTGTTGTGGAAATGAAAGAGGAGTACAGCCGGCGTTGGAGTGATAAAACCGAGCCGTATCCGGGAATAATAGAGCTACTGCAAAATTTGCGGGAAAAGGGACTAAAAATGGCGGTTCTATCAAATAAACCGCACGAATTTACACAGGTGGTAGTTGAAAAGTATTTCCCCGGTTATTTTGATTTAGCTTATGGCGAGCGGACAGGTATTCCGCGCAAGCCCGATCCGCAAGGAGCTTTGGATATTACTAAGGCTATGGAGCTTTCGTCTGAGGAGTTTTTGTATTTAGGGGATACCAATACCGATATGCGCACTGCGGTGGCAGCTGGCATGTATGCGGTAGGAGTGCTTTGGGGTTTCCGCCCGGCAGAGGAGATTTTGGCGGCGGGAGCCAAGGTTTTGCTTGAGCATCCGTCGGAACTGTTGAAGCTGTTCTAGACAGGACAGGATGAAATTTTAGTTAAAAAAGGAGAACCCTGAGGCGAAAGACCTCAGGGTTTCTGTTAAAGAAGAATAGTCTACATGTTATCTTGACTATTTACTTATTGAAGGAAGCAAAATGCAGCTTCCTAAATAAACAAACGAAAAGAGCAAAACATTTTCAGCAGGATTCGGTTAGAGGAAGCGATAAGCCTGCTTTCAGCAAAGCACAAAATTCATCGAGAGCTTTTTCCGGTTCCGGACAGTTTTCAGTCGTGGCCACCGTATAAATCAGTTCATTCAGAAATCCTTTAATTAGTACGGTGAGGCAATTGACATCACAAGGACGGATTTTATTTTCCTGGATGGCTTGCTGCAAAATATCGGCGATAATTATGGAGAGATGAGGAAAATCATTTAAAGAACTAATGTTGTAACGATGGGCACTCATTCTTTCTGCCAAGAGAATCGTGGCTACGTCCGGTTCTTTTTGAAATTCTTGTAGATGAAAATTAAGGATGCCGTTAATTTTTAAGAACCAGTCCATCCGCCAGTTCTTCATATTTTGATAATAATCATATCTTTTCTGAAATTCAGTGGCAAAGATATAATCGAGGATATCCTCTTTGGAGGAGAAATAATTATAGAGGGTGCCCACAGCTACCTTCGCTTCTGTGGCGATTTTATCCGTGGTGGCATTAAAAAAGCCGTCACGGGCAATAATTTTTACCGCTGCTTCTCTGATTTGCTCTTTTTTGGACATTTTTTTGGTACCTCCGCTAATGAGTGATCACTCATATCTTAATGCGAAAATTACAGATTCGTCAAGAAAAAAATAAAATTTATATAAACAAGGGAAATAAGGCAGGAATAGCCAATTATGTGACGAAATATAGAAAAGATGATTTTATTTAGGATGTGTGGTTGCAAGGAATGATGGGAATGGAACGAGTACCGTTAAAGGTCCAGCTGATTATTTCGATATTTATCGCCGTGTTAATATTTTGGGGCGGTGCTAAATATCAGACCTTACGGCTGCAAAATGTTAATAATGAAGCCGCAGTCATTGGGGCGTCGGTGTCTACGGACCTTTTATTGCCACTGGGGGAAAACCGTGGCAATGCCGCATCGGAAAGTATTGAGCAGACAAAATCCACGGAATTAGTCGTGCATGTAGTAGGGGCTGTGGAGAAACCGGGTATCTATACTTTTCCGGAAGGGGCACGGGTTAATGAGGCAATTGCTCAAGCGGTTCCGCTTGCGGAGGCTGATCTTAGTCAATTAAATCTGGCCTTATTGTTGCAAGATGGGAAACAGATCAATGTACCGGAAAAAGCAAAACGGCAGAACACAACTGCTTCGCAGGTTATGACGCCGCAGAAAAGGGCGAGTGGGTTTGCCGCTAGTACAGCGGCTGACCAAATTGGGTTAATTGATCCACCAGGTGCGGCTGTCAGTGGTAGTGGCAAAATAAACATTAATACCGCCAATAAAGACGAATTGGAGAGTTTGTCCGGTATTGGACCGTCTTTGGCAGAGAGAATTATTGCTTATCGGGAAAAGGAAGGAAAGTTTACGACGATTAATGAGCTTACCAAGGTTTCGGGGATTGGAGAGGCTACTTTAGCAAAATTTAAAGAAAAAATCTTTGTGGAGTAAGAGAGAGAAAAATGGAAAGACCGCTTTTAACAGGTAGTTTTTTATTTATCCTAGGGATAATCCTGGCACGTTTTTTCACTTCGTGGGTAACGCTTTGGCTGGTGCTGGCCGGAGCGTCTTTTTTTGCGGCACTGTTTTGTGCTTTTGTGCAGCGGACTAAGGGTGAAGAGGAGAGCAGAAAAGGACTGACATTTTTATTACTGCTTTGTTTGGTCTTCTTAGGTGGGTTGTGGTATAGCTTAAGCCGATCTGCGGAGAGTGCTTTGCCTGCCAAATTTATCGGGGAAACAGTAGAAGGAGAAGGAACGATTTCCTCTTATCCTCGGGAAAATGCCTACGGGATTTCCTTTCAATTGCAGATTGATCAAATTTATCTGGATAATGGCAAGAAGATAGATATTGAAGAAGTGATGTTAAAAGGGCCTACGGGGTTAAGTTCTTTTCTCTCACCCGGAGACAGGGTTTTTTTTCGCGGGATCATCTCTTTACCGCAGGAAGCCAGAAACCCCGGCGAGTTTAATTATCGGGAATACTTAGCGAATCGGGGCGTTTTTCAGTTTGTGAATTGTCAAAAAGGCGAGTTGCGGCTTCTGGAGCAAGTCGGAGGAATCAGAGCTTTAGCCGCTGCGGGGAGGAGAAAGGTAGTTGAACATCTTCGGACGATACTGCCTCAGCGGGAGCAGGGCCTTATTTTAGGGACGCTTTTTGGCGAAACCACGTTGATGGAAAATGGGGAGTGGGATGCTTATCAGCGTACCGGCATAGTCCACCTTTTTTCTGTATCCGGACTTCATGTGGGGATTATCTTAGGTGTTGTTTGGTTTATCCTTTCTTTTTGGCGGCCGAGGCCATTTGTGCGGTTGCTTGTTGGGGCCTTTGTCTTATTTGGTTACATTTTACTGGTGGGGGAAAGCTCCGCGATTATACGCGCATCTTTAATGGCGGTTCTCGGTCTGTTGGCTTTGGTCACAGGGCGTAAATACGACTTTTATAATGCATTGGGGGCTGCCGCCTGGATTATTTTACTCCTTTCCCCGGGCGAGTTGTTTCAGCCCGGGTTTCAATTTTCCTTCGTCACTACGGCCGGGATGGTCTATTTAACCCCCTGGCTTATTCGGAAAGGCTACGGTAAAATTCTTTCACCGGCGCTGGCTGCCCAGGTGGTGAGTACCCCGATTACGGCGTTTTATTTTAATCAGGTTTCTATAATTGCTCCTTTGGTCAATCTTTTGGCTGTAGCGGTGAGCGGAATTGCCGCAATACTGTCTTTTATTGGTACCTTTTTCACCTGGTTCTTGCCATTTCTGGCGACCCCGTTTTTTGTTGTTACAGGGGCCTTGTTTTATTGCTTAAGCGAATTCGTTATTTGGTGTGCGGAGCTTCCATGGGCAAGTATTTGGGTAGCCAGCCCTTCGCCGTTATTGGTAAGTTGCATTTATCTTGGCATTGTACTTATCCCGGTACTTCCACGTTATCGTTATATTCTGCGGGAAATTCCCCGGCGATTAAGGCTAGTTTTTATTTGCTTTCTGGCGGTCATGCTACTGTTGGCCTGTTGGCCGTTTCCAAAAGAGATGGAGGTTGTTTTTTTAGATGTGGGACAGGGGGATAGTATTTTTATCAGGACTCCGGGGGGAAAAACGATTCTACTTGACGGCGGTGGGACACCCGGGTCAACTTATTCGTTAGGTGAAAATGTTCTTATACCTTTACTGGCGCATTATGGAGTTAACAAAATCGATTTGATGATCATGTCCCATAATCATGTGGATCATTGTGAAGGCTTGCTGGAAATCTTGCCCCGTTTTCGAGTGGGTACTTTTTTCATGCCTCCGGCGGAAGGAAATAACGAAATGGAACAGGCACTTGCGGATACTTGCGCTGAAAACAATATTCCTATACAGGTATTGACCGACAAGCAAAAAATTGTGGTTGAAGAAGATGTTGTGATAGAAGTATTTCACCCGGAAGAGGCCAATCCTTTAACTGGGAATAATCGTTCTTTGGTTTTTAGGCTGAACTATCGAAATAACAGTTGGCTTTTTACCGGTGATATCGAAAAAGAAGCTTTAGGTCAATTACATAGTGCAGAGGTATCCTTGCGTGCCAATATCCTCAAAATACCGCATCACGGCAGCAGAACGTCTTTTGATCCTGCTTTTTATGGAAAAGTGCAGCCGGGCGCGGTGGTAATCTCGGTGGGCGAAAAAAATAACTTCGGTCAACCTCATCCTGATGTTTGTGCCTATTTTCAGAGCCGTGGTATCCCGGTGTATTTGACGATGGAAGGAGGAGCCGTGATTACCCGGAGTAACGGGGAAAAGGTGGTCGTGCACTATTATTTATCACCGTAACCCCAGAAATGAATTCAGAAAATTGCCCGAAAACTGCCCGTAAAAAGGGCTGAAAAGAGCTAAATTGGTAGAAAATTTAGGTCAAGATATCCAGGCTTTATGTGATATAATAAAAAAAGCATTGTTAACGACGGGATAAGGTGAGGTACATATGGTGAAAAAAGGTGTTTTGTTTTTGGCGATTGTTTTTTTGCTTTTTAGTGAGGGTCAGCCTGTTTGGGCCGAACCGGCACTTAATATAAACGGGCGAGCGGCAGTATTGCTGGATGCCGATAGTAAACAGGTACTCTATGAGAAGAATAGAGACGAAAAACTGCCTCCGGCCAGTATCACGAAGATTCTTACCGCCATAATGGCCATTGAAAGCGGGAAACTTGATGACACAGTGACGATTGGTCCGAATCCCGCTCTTTTAGATGGCACAAAAGTTTACCTCGAAAAAGGAGAAAAAATCAAGCTGCGTGAATTGGTGATTGCTGCTTTGGTTCATTCGGCCAATGACGCGGCTTTAGCTATTGCCGAGTATTTAGGAGGAACCGAGGAGAAATTTGTGCAAAAGATGAATGAACGGGCGCAGGAACTTGGCGCGAAGAATAGTAACTTTGTTAACGCGCACGGTTTATCAGTTGAGAATCACTATACAACGGCTTACGATATGGGTGTGTTGGCATGTTACGCGATGCAGAATAAGACGTTCCGCGATATTGTACAGAAAAAAATATACGATTGGGAAGGACAGGCCTGGCAGACAAGGATGATCAACAAAAACCAATTATTATGGTCATATAATGGGGCAACGGGCATTAAAACCGGTTATACTACCGAAGCTAAATGTACTATTGTAGCTTCGGCGAATCGTGACCAGCAGGAATTAATTGTCGTTGTTTTAGGTAGTGTAGGAAATAATACCTGGACTGATGCGGCCGCAGTTTTGGATTACGGTTTTGCGCATTTTCAGAAGCTGCAATTGGCTAATCCTTCTCAAATCGCCGCCCGGGTGCAATTTGACGAGGAGCAAAAAAAAGAGCTACGCTTAACACCGGCTCAGGAATTAATTATCTGTGTGCCGCAGGGAGGCAATAAAAAGGTGGAGTCGCGGCTTTCTTTAAAGGCGATTGGCGATTCCGTCGACCAAGGACAGGTAGTGGGCGAAATGATCTATTCTGTGAATGGTGAGGATGTAGGTTCTGTAAAGTTAGTGGCCAAGGAGCAGGTTAAGATAATTAA
>CAZVLC010000057.1:0-7914 GCA_964627885.1 uncultured Peptococcaceae bacterium | reverse complement strand
TACGCAAGAACGTATGGTGGAAGTAACGAGTACTAATCCGGCCAAGATGTTTGGCTTGTATCCTCAAAAAGGAACCATTGCCCCCGGCAGTGATGCTGATATTGTTATTTTTGATCCGCAGAAAAAACAAAAACTGGGGTACCAGCTATACGATTCAATGGATTGGACTGTATATGAGGGTATGGAGGTTCAGGGTTTTCCTGCGGCAACCATCCTGAGGGGTAAGGTTATTGTGGATAATGGGCAGTTCTTGGGTCATAAAGGCGATGGCCAGTTTATTTTCGGAAAAATGGATAAGCGGATTGTCAAAACCATTCGTTGAACAAGATTCTTTTGAGTTTAATCCCGTCGCTCAAGTTGATGGCAGGTAAAAAGAGGGGGTTCAGTAAATGGAAAGATGGCAGGAAGATTTGGCCACTTTAGGACAAATAGGACGACCAAACGGCGCCCGGGTTATTTCATATAATCAGTTAAACCAAGAGATGGGACTTTACCGGGTGGAGGGCTCATCTGCCATGAAAAAGTCTAAAGACTACATTATTTCTCGGATGAAAGAAGCCGGGTTAGAGGTCCGTATTGATCGTGTTGGTAATATATACGGGCGGCGGGAGGGGGAAACCGGGCAAAAAGCGGTAATGACCGGTTCTCATTTAGATACCATGCAAAACGGGGGAATGTTCGATGGGGCGTACGGCGTAGTCGGTGCTTTGGAAGCACTCCGCAGAATGAATGATCAAGGGTTTGTCAACAAAAGGCCTATCGATGTCATTATTTTCATGGGAGAGGAGGGATCAGCTTTTAAAGAGGTTTGCCTGGGTAGTGATGTTCTGACTGGGAAAGTGTCGCTTACAGATGCTTTGCAAGCAAAAACGGATCAGGGAAAGAACCTGGAAGAAATATTAGCGGAAAGCGGGTACGCTCATGACTTCTGGCAGCCTCTGAGTGAGGTGGAATATTTCATTGAATTGCACATCGAACAAGGGCCTCTGCTATGGCATGAGAATCTACCTTTGGGTATTGTGGAAAGTATTGCCGGGATGAGTTATCTTACTATTCATATCGAAGGCGAGGAAAACCATGCCGGTGCGACACCCATGCATCTACGCCGTGATCCCCTGGTAGCTGCTGCCGATGTTACCCTTTTTGCCAATCGCTATGTTAATGAAATGATCCATGCTCGTAGAAGTAAAACGGTAGCAACAGTAGATACACTCAAGGTTCATCCGGGTGCTCTCAGTGTTATTCCCGGCTGGGTAGATTTAGGCATTGATATTAGAGACAGTAGCAAAGAAAACATTGACCATTTAGTTGGAGAAATCATTGGTTATGCACGTAGAATGGGAGATACCTATCATGTGAAGGTGAAATCGGAGGTGACGACAGAACATTTGCCATGTCCGCTTGATGCCCAAGTAATAGGTACAATCGGCAGGGCTGCCCAAGAAATGGGAATCATAACATGCAGGATGTACAGTGGGGCTGTGCATGATGCTTCCAGCCTTGCACAAAAGGTGAAAACCGGAATGATTTTTGCGCCAAGCAAAGGCGGGATAAGTCATTCACCCATGGAGTGGACTGAATGGGAGGATTTAGAACAGGGAATTACGGTCCTAACAAATACTCTCAAGGTACTAAGCAGTAAATAAAATAACAAGGAGGATAACCATGAGCGAACAGAAGCATTTAAATTTAAAGACGGCTGATTTAATGCCGACTACGGATGCACTTAGAACTATTACCTTCCTTGATTTTACCTTAATTTGGGCTGGTATGAGTATTGACATGAGCTCTTTTTCAGTAGGCGCTCAACTTTATCCGGGTATTGATCCTTGGGGTATTATTTGGGCAACAATTGTCGGTTATACAATGGTTGTCGCTATTTTAACCCTGACAGGTGACATCGGGATCATGTATGGAGTACCTTTTGCTGTATACGCCAGGGCTTGTTTTGGTTATGTAGGGACTCATCTCCCCGCTATTATTCGTGGTATACCTTGTTGGTTTTGGTTCGGCTTCCAAACATGGTTAGCCGGATATGCTGTAAATACAATTATTCAAATGATGTTCGGCTATTCCAATGTAATGTTGTTCACCCTCATCTTTGCTGTAGCTCAGGTTGCCAATGCTGCCTTTGGGATTAAAGCTATGGCGAAGTTTGACTGGCTGGCTATTCCTATTCTTACTGTTGTTTTTTCTGTTGTGTTGGTTTGGTTGATGGTTAGTCATGATGCCACACCGGCCATGATTTTGGCTGCTCCCGCTAATAATACTGTTCCATTTGCGGTTGCGGCAATCAGTATTGCCGGGGGTTATATCACCATGGGCATTAATTTTATGGATATTACTAAAAACCTGAAAAGGGATAGTAATTATCAGGAGCAGAGTTTCTTAAAACGTAACCGCCACGTCATTATTGGTTCTTGTATTGGTCTTACGGCTGTAGGATTACTCTTCCTTATGATGGGTACAGTAGCGCAGATTCTCACCGGCACTTGGAATCCCATTGATATTATGGCCGCTGCTTTCGAGAGTCAGCCCTTGGTGCTTATAATGTGTATAATCGCTATTGTTTTTGCATCTTGGTCCACTAATACTGCCGCTAATCTTTTGCCCGGCGCATATATCCTCAGTAATTTGCTGCCTAAACGTATTAACTTTGCTTGGGGGGTTGTTATTTCGGGTATTATTGCGTTGATAATGGTTCCTTGGAAATTCGGCGATTTCTTGGTGCCTTTCCAACTGTTCTGTTCCGGGATGCTGGGGCCGATTGCGGGAATTATTATTTCTGATTACTACCTTGTCAGAAAAGGGAAGGTTAACGTACAGGCATTGTATGAATCCGGTGGGCAGTATGCCTATTATAAGAATATCAATCCAGCCGGGATTATTTCATTATTGGTAGCTTTTGCTTTTGCGTTGTTAAGCTTTGACTATTCTTTCTTCATCGGTTTCTTCATCAGCATAGTGCTATACTATGTATTAATGAAATATTGGATTATCAAAAAATATCCTCAAGCGGAACTTGATGAGTCTTTTGTTCCTACTCCTTATGATCCTTCTAAGTAGTAATGCGTTATAATTTTTATAATTAAAGTTAGGGGGATGAACATGCGGATTAAAATAATTAACCCTAATACAACAGAGGAGATGACGAAAAGCATTTATCAGGCAGCATGCCGTGTGGCCCGGGCAGATACGGAGATTGTGGCAGTTAATCCGGAAAAAGGGCCGGTTTCCGTTGAAAGCTTTCATGATGAGTACGCAGCTGCTCTGGGTGTGATGGAAGAAATGCATAAGGGCGTGCACGAGAACTACGATGCTTTTATTATCGCTTGTTATGGGGATCCTGGTTTGTACGCAGCAAGGGAAATTGCTTCTGCCCCAGTGGTTGGGATTGCTGAAGCATCTATGTATGTAGCGAGTATGTTGGCTGCTAAATTTTCCATTATTACTGATTTGGCGCGTTCACGGCTTGGACTGGAGGAATTGGTGCACCGCTACGGTATGACCGATAAATGCGCATCCATCCGTGATTCTGGTATTGCTGTATTGGGTTTTGGTGAGGATCCTTCTGCAGGCTTGCGTCAGTTGGCTTTATTGAGTCGCAAGGCCGTAGAAGAGGATCGGGCCGAAGCTATTTGCTTGGGTTGTGCCGGAATGGTGGACTTTGCAGCCGAACTGGAAAAGGAATTAGGGGTACCGGTTATTGACGGAGTCACCGCCGCAGTAAAGATGGCAGAATCATTAGTGGATCTTCGGAAAAGGACCAGTAAGGTACTATATTTTGCTTTGCCGGAGAAAAAGGAGTACAAAGGATTTCCGGATATCCTCCAACCTTAAGGCTGGTGTTTTTCTCCTAAACTTTTTCCGAAACTTCTTAAGGTTCTCAAGCTTAGTGTAAACACATTCGGTGTAAACAAACTAATGAAAATAGTTCAGAACTTAGCTATAATAACAAATAGGGGTATAGAGCTACAGTAAAAGAAAGGCGAGGCTCACCGAAGAGGTTCTGCTAGACAAAAACAGAACCGGCTCCAGTGGGCTTCGCCAATCATATTTAAGTTAAGACATCATACTTAAGGAAGCGATAGAATGGACAGCGTAAAAAAAGGTACAATGATAACCGCTTTCTCCGCAACTCTTTTTGGGACTTATTCTATTTTTGCTAAAAGTGCTTATGCCGAAGGAATTTCAGTAGCAGAGATTACGTTTTTGCGCTTCCTTGGGGCAACCATCTTTGTCTATATTTTTGCCCGGTTGTTCAAAGATGATTCACGGTTAGAGAAGAGTAAAATAATACAGTTATTATTTATGGGGGCATTTATTAATGGAGGGATAACCGGCAGTATTAATATGGCCTTAACTTTAATTCCCGCAAACCTAACTTATATGTTGCTTTATTTGTATCCTGCGATGGTGACGATTTGTAGTGTTATTATGAAAAATGAGGTACTTACTAAAGAAAAGGCAGGAGCCTTATTATTGACAAGTTGCGGGCTGATAATTTTGTTGGGGAAACCCTCACTACAGATCAACACAGCGGGGATTATGCTGGCAGTTCTGGCAGCTGTTTTTCACACTGTTTATGTGCTTTGGGGGAATAATCTCTTGCGGGGAATCAAACCATATAAAGCGATGGTATGGATAATGCTGGGCGGTGCGATATCCAGTTTGTTTGTGGGGGTTTTTGACCATAGTATCACTTTGCAACACAGTAGTTGGGTTTGGCTGATGATTTTTTGTCTGACCTTTTTTTCTTCATCAATGGGACATTTGTATTTTTGGGTGGGGCTGAAGTATATTGGGCCTTCTCGTGCCAGTATGGTGGCGGTTTTAGAACCGGTAGTGACGGCGATTTCTACATATTTTGTATTTGGGGAGAGCCTTACCATATGGCAGATATGCGGTGTTATTTTGATTCTTGCGGCAATTATTGTTTTGCAGCGGACACCGCCAAAGGACCAAAGAGTAGGGTCTTAAATGCTACACATACAATAGTGCCTACGAAGCGAGAATGGAAGATAAAAAAACACCCTCTGTTTCCTAAATCTGAGCGGACCTCCCATAAGTTGGATTTTTAGGTCTAACTTATGGGGGTCAGTTCAATCACACAGAGGGTGTTTTTATTGAATCAGTACTCAAAACATGAGGAGGAGAAAGGGTATGGCACTAGATCTGGTAATTAAGAACGGTTGGTTGACACTAAAAATGTTTTTTTGTATAATTGTAAAAATACACAAAAACAACCTGTAAAAAAGTAACCTAAAACAGGTTACGAGAAAGTCTGGTAAGAATTTTATGGAGAAAAGGCAATTAATAGAAGGAATCAAGGCATTACGGGAGCAGAGAAATGCAGTTATTTTGGCTCATCTGTATGCAGTGGATGAGTTACAAGAAATTGCGGATTTTACCGGCGATTCTTTAGAGTTAAGTAGAAAGGCCGCAGAGACAGAGGCCCAGACTATTGTTTTTTGTGGAGTAGGGTTTATGGCTGAGACGGCCAAGATTTTATCTCCAGATAAAGCTGTTTTGCTGCCGGTAATGGATGCAGGTTGTCCTATGGCTGATATGATTGAACCAGAAGACGTTCTTGCGTTGAAAAAAGAGTATCCTCAAGCGGTCGTGGTATGTTATGTTAATTCCTCGGCGGCGGTAAAAGCGGTCAGCGATTATTGTTGTACTTCTTCAAATTCAATTAATCTAGTTAGAAACATTCCAGAAAAGGAAATCATCTTTATCCCTGATAATAATCTGGGTAGTTATGTAGCTAAACAAGTACCAGAGAAAAAGATCATCTTGTGGAAGGGGTTTTGTCCTATCCATCATCGGCTTACGAAAAAGGATATGGAAAATGTGAAAAAGGAACATCCTCATGCCCCTATTCTAGTTCATCCTGAATGTAGACCAGAGGTTCTTACCAAAGCTGATTTTGTAGGAAGCACTTCCCACATTTTAAAATATGCACGGGAGAGCAAGGTAAAGCAATTTATTATTGGTACAGAAATGGGTGTAAGATACAGGCTGAAAAAAGAAAATCCCGATAAGCAATTTATAATGTTGTCGCCACGTTTGCTTTGCCCTGATATGAAAAAAACCAAACTCGAAGACGTCTACCAGGCACTGGAAGAAATGAAAAATCAAATTCACGTGGATGAGGAAATAAGTAAAAAAGCGGTTATGGCTTTAAATAAGATGTTGCAGTATTCTTAAAAGATTTTCTTGGTTTGAGGATTTTTCGAGGAAATCTGTAAATAGGGAGGTAAAATTTATGAATAAAAAGTGTGATGTACTCATAATTGGCAGCGGGATTGCCGGTCTTTATGCGGCTTCGCTGTTGGATCCCTCCCTCGACGTTGTGGTGTTAACTAAAGGGCGGATGGAGGAATCCAATTCTTTTCTAGCCCAAGGCGGGATCGCAGCTGTTATTGATAAAGAGCAGGACAGTACGGAGGATCATCTTAATGATACACTCATAGCCGGAGCGGGTATCTGTAATCTGCGAGCTCTAGAAGTATTAGTAGAGGAAGCGGCTCACAATATCAGTACTCTACAAAAAATTGGCGTAAGCTTTGACCAAGAAGACGGGAAGATTACCTTAACACGCGAAGGCGGCCATGGGCGCTCTAGGATTCTGCACATTAATGGTGATGCTACCGGTCAAGGTATTATGGAGGTATTGATTAAGAATACCCAAAGCAAGCCTAATATTCACATAATCGAAAACAGTTTTTGTCTGGATCTTTTGCTGAAGAACAACCGTTGTATCGGTGCAGTGGCTTTAGAGGAGCAACAATTAAATTACTATTATGCCAAGTCAGTCATTTTGGCGTCAGGCGGCATCGGTATGATTTATGGGATTACGACCAATGTCTGTACCCTTACGGGGGACGCAATTGCTATAGCCGAGCACGCTGGCGTGGAAATTAAGGATATGGAATTTGTACAGTTTCATCCTACTGTTTTCCATAACCACGAAAACAAGAGATTTTTAATCTCTGAAGCGGTTAGGGGCGAAGGGGCTGTTTTAAGGAATATCTACGGGGAAAGATTTATGCATAAATATGCCGAACAGCAGGAATTAGCACCGAGAGATATTGTTTCCAGGGCCATCATCAGTGAGATGGAAGAAACAGAGGCAGACCATGTGTATCTTGATTTAACTCATTTAAATATGGAATATATATTTAGGCGTTTCCCAAATATTACGGCTAAATGTAAGGAATACGGGATTGACGTAGCAACGCAGATGATCCCGGTATCTCCCGCCCAGCATTATTTAATGGGAGGGATAAAAACCGATTTGTGGTCTCGCACTAATATCCCCGGGCTATATGCTTGTGGGGAGACGGCTTGTACCGGTGTGCATGGTGCTAACCGGCTTGCTTCTAATTCTTTGTTGGAGGCTTTAGTTTTTGCAAATCGGGCTGTACAAATGATTAATGCGAGCATTGCCGGGATACCTGCTGTATCTCCGGATGAGATGGAAAATAAAGAAGTTTCTCTTGTTGAAGAAAAATGTGATGTCTCCAAAGAAAAAGAAAAAATACAGATGACTATGAGGAAATATGCAGGAATAATCCGGAGTAAAGAAGGATTACTGAGCTGTGAGCAAGAGCTAAAGAAAATTGAAAAGGCTCTACAGAAAAAGGAATGCTTCAATAAAGAATTTATGGAGTGCTGGAATATCTTAACCACGGCCAAGGTTATAACCCGTCAAGCATTATGGCGGGGGGAAAGTATAGGGGCTCATTATTTACAGAACGAAAAGGGGTTGCTGAAGCATGAACTGGTTAATTATTGATGAAAAAATAGCCGATTGGTTAAAAGAGGATATGAATAATGGAGATATCACGACTGATTCGCTCATAGACGAGGAGTTAGTCTCTTCAGGGCAGTTCATTGCCAAAGAAAAAG
>CAZVLC010000056.1:0-7997 GCA_964627885.1 uncultured Peptococcaceae bacterium | reverse complement strand
TTAATTTCCGGCATAACTGATTCTTGCACCACAGCAGTAGAAATTTTTATCGGCACCAATGACGAAACAAAATTGAGTGAGCGAATCTTCGCATAATTTATAGTATAGTCAATCTTAACGGGTAATTGTGCCACACTTTGGGATACCTGTTTTAAACCTCCGCCTACGACCGCGGAAAGGCTCTCCCTGCCTGATGCTAATCCCACCTTTATCCCAGCGACTGTGCTTACATACTGCGCTCCGGCAGTTCTTACTTTTTCAGCATAGCCCAAAGCTTGCTCTTTAAGCGAAAACCCGTAAGCCTTTTCTCCAGATAACCAGCAAGATAAAACAAACATTAGGGCTAAGCTTGACATAAACACCCTTTTCAACTATATCATCTCCCTATTTTTATCCCTTCATCTATTATATATTACCAGATATTAGTTGAACAATAGTTTTTTCAATTAACAAATTGGCTTCCTCTTCGCAATAATGAAATTCCTCCGCTAAAGCGAGATTAATCTTGCCCATTTCCAGATAACCTGCCCGCATTTGTTCCAACCTGCATAACTTTTTCTTTTCCGCCAGATAAAAGCGTATCGCTTCCTTCATAAACTCACTCCGCTCTGTCACAAATAATCACTCCCAGCAATATCTTCTACCTTCCAAAAATCTTTATAGATTGGGAACAGCTAACTTCTCCAGCTCCTTAATCGCTAACGGCAAAACATCGGCAATCTCCCCGGCCAATATACCGTGCATCCCTTTTTGCTGGGCGAGCATATCCCCCGCTAAACCATGAAGATACACCCCTAATACAGCCGCTTGAGCCGGATTAAGTCCTTGGGCGAGTAATCCGCCGATCACTCCTGCCAGAACATCTCCCGAACCGGCTGTAGCCAAAGCCGGGCATCCCGTCGCATTGATAAAAACCAGGCCTTCCGGTATTGCGGTAACTGTCGCCGCTCCTTTTAAAACCACAATCGCATTAAAATTTGTAGCGGCCTGGAAAGCTGCCTCAACCCGGTTCTCTTGTACTATGGCTACTTCTGTCCCTAATAAACGGGCCATCTCCCCCGGATGCGGGGTTAAAATCAGCGGAGCTTCGGCCGTGTTTAAAATACCTACTTCTTCAGCCAGGACATTTAACCCGTCCGCATCAATAACCACAGGAGTTTTCACCAGTAAAACCTTCCGCAGGAGATTTTTGATATTCTCTCCCGTACCTAAGCCCGGGCCAAAAATAACGGCTTTCTTTCCGCGTAAACATTCTTCAATTTCCGGCCAGGCATCATAAGAAATCGTTCTTTCCCTTGTTTCCGCCACACCCTTCGTAATGGTCTCCGGAAAAGACAGATCAAATAAATCAGCCAAAGACTCCGGCAAACATGCCGTAACCATGCCTGCCCCCGAGCGCAAGACCCCTTTACAAGTCAAAAAGGCTGCTCCAGCCATCCCTTTTGAACCGGCAATCACCAAAGCATGGCCAAAAGTATTCTTATGCCCCTCCCAATCCCTTTCCGGTAATAATTCACGCGCTAAATCGCTATCCGCATAATATTCCTCCCGTTCCAGCAGATCCAACCCATCCTGAGGAAGAGAAATATCGGCCACAATCATCCGACCCACATATTTTTTCGCAGGATAAAGCACCAACCCCCGCTTAGGCCAAGCAAAGGTTACTGTATATTTAGCCCGCACACATAATTCCTCGATGCGCCCATTATCCGCGTCCACTCCGGAAGGTACATCAATAGCCAAAGTAGGGCACGTACTGGCATTAAGTGCTTCAATCGCCCTGAAAATATTATCATGCAATTTACCCCGAAAACCCGTTCCTAAAATCCCGTCAATCACCATATCGCAATTATTCAAACACAACTTAAACAAATAAAAGCTATTATCATCATTAAGATAATGCCACTTAATTCCCAACCTTTCGATAAAGCTCCAGTTTTCACGAACCACGCCCTGGAAGCTTTCCGGTTTAAAGAGCAAAAACAGTTTTATTTCAGCACCTTGCTGGTATAGATGCCGGGCAGCTACTAAAGCGTCTCCCCCATTATTCCCCTTCCCGACTAAAAAAACGTAATTCCCAGCCGTCTTTTTATTACTAATCTCTTGGACAGCCTGCGCCACAGATCGGCCAGCATTTTCCATTAATAAAAGCGCTGGAATGACGCGTTCTTTTTCTGCCCATTCATCAATCTTCCTCATTTCGCTTCCCGTGATTAATCTCATTTTAAACACTCTCCAACAGCCACAGCCATCGCGTAGTTCCGGCTATGCGTAATACTAACCTTCACCGTAGTAATTTCTTTTTCCTGTAATAATTTTAGTAAGGATGATCTAAAGCTAACCTCCGGGGCACCCAGCGCATCGGTCAGTACCTCGATATCCTGCCATGAACAACCACGCAAGCCTACCCCTAAGCATTTCAGAATAGCTTCTTTCGCCGCAAAACGTCCCGCCAACGCTTGGACAGGATTCCCTTTACTCTGACAAAAGGCTTTTTCCTTGGGCGTGAGCAGACGTTCCCATAAATGCGGATGGCGAAGCAGCGCCTGTTCCACTCGTTCAATCTCCACGAGATCTGTTCCCACATAAATCATTAAATATTGTTCTTCCCTTCCTAACTTAATTCCTGCTCAATAATTTTTCCAATCTCACCGGTAATCTTCTCTAATTGACTTTTATCTTTTCCTTCAGCCATTACTCTAATCAAAGGTTCAGTCCCGGACGGCCTCACTAAAATACGGCCATCACCGCCTAAATTTTCCTCGGCTTCCGCTATTTTCCGGCGAATAACCTTACATTTTTCCCATTCTTTCTCTTTAACTCCGACATTGATTAACACCTGAGGATACGTCTCCATTTGGGAGGCTAATTCGCTTAACTTTTTTCCGCTTTCGACACAGACACTGAGCAGATTCAACGCCGTAAGGATCCCGTCTCCTGTACTATTATGGCGGCTAAAAATTATATGCCCTGATTGTTCTCCGCCTAAGACCGTCCCTGTTTCGAGCATTTTCTCTAACACATATCTGTCTCCCACTTTCGTTTCATAAACATGAATTCCGGCATTTTCAAAGGCTTTTTTTAAGCCAAGATTGCTCATTACCGTAACAACAACTTTATCCTGTAACTGTTTTTTTGCTTGCAAAGCCAAGCCACAAATAACCAAGATTTTATCTCCATTTACCTCGTTTCCCCCTTCATCAACCGCAATAACCCGATCTCCGTCTCCGTCATGAGCAATCCCAAGATCGGCCTTGTATTGCCCAACAGCATCCTGTAAAGTCTGAATATGTGTAGACCCGCATTTTTCGTTAATGTTTACCCCGGTCGGCAAATCATTAATACTAATCACCTGAGCACCCATTTCTCTGTATACCCGTGGTGCCACCTCCGAAACAGCTCCATGCGCACAATCGACCACTAGCTTTAAACCACTGAAAGAAACCGACACCTTTTCTTTTAAAAACTCCACATAGCGGTCCACTGCATCATCCAGAAGAATCATCCGACCCAAGTCGCTCCCTGTCGGGCGAGGCAAATGGTCTTCACACTCAAGGACTAATTCTTCGATTTTATTTTCTAACTCATCAGGCAATTTGTAGCCTTGTTCGTTAAAAAATTTAATGCCATTATCCGCAAAAGGATTATGGGAAGCAGAAATTACCACACCTGCGCATGCTTTCATTTCTCTGGTTAAAAAAGCAATCGCCGGCGTGGGGATTACTCCCGCCAGATAAACATCAACCCCTGATGAACAAACACCAGCTGCTAAAGCTCCTTCCAGCATGGAGCCGGATATGCGCGTGTCTTTTCCTAGGACAAGGGCGGTCCGCTGATCCGCTTTTCTTAATAACGCTGCGGCTACACGGCCTAACCGAAAGGCTAATTCAGGCGTCAAGCCGCTATTAGCCTTTCCCCGCACCCCATCGGTACCAAAAAGTTTACCCATTACCTGTTCCCCTTCCTTATCATAGTAAGCTTTAATTCTATATAAACGTATATTTCTTTAGCCAGTATCTCTTTAGCCAGTATCTCTTTAGCCAGTATCTCTATGGTTAGTTAGTCTTCTTCCGTAATTTTCACTTCAACCGAGCTCGGCTCGACCTTTACCGTCTGTAAATCCTCCGGCACTTCTACCTTAACAGCAAAATTATGCACCCCTGTTTTTAACCCTTTCACGTCTACCACGGCTTTAATCGCCATGTTTTTATTCAGACCCTCAACAGCTTCCCGGGATCCCTTCACCGTTAAATTAATTTTTTCCGGTTTAATAATATATTTTTGTCCTTCTGAAGAGTTGGTAACGGCGATCGGAATATCGGTTATTTCTTTTTCAATCGCCACTGCTTGTACCTGCACCAGAATCTTTACGACCGGCTGATAAACAAGGCTGGCCCCGTCCGGGGGCACTAACGCTACCTGCGTAGCATAATTTTGGTCAATCCCGGTAATATCCAAGGGAGCTGTAGCCACGTGATTAATGCGGCTCAGAATCTCATAAGGCCCGGAAATCTTGACCGTTTCTGGGTCAATGGTCACGCCGGAAACCTCCAATCCTTCCATCGGAACCCCTTTGATCTGCGGTTTAATCGCCACCGTAATCGTGTTATTCGGTTGGGTAATCGGCACAAATACCTGTACCTCCCGCGGACTGATCTCATATTCAGACGTAGCCGTACTGCCATCCTTGGTTAACAGGGTTACCGGCACATTCAAGCTAAGGTTTTGAGTAGCCTGATTAAGATTAATCGTGACCAGCGCCGTTTCCAATTTCTCCAGCATCTGCCTGGCGCCTCGCACGACCACTGTTGAAGGCTGCAGTACCGGTTCAAAACTGGAGTATCCTTTCGCCACTGTCCCCTTCGTGATCACTTGAATAGGCAATTGCTTCATTTCCAAGGCATCAACGGAGAGCCGAATACTGGAGGGTTTCGTAAAAACCAGCTCAACACCGGCCGGCAGCCCTATTTCCACGAAGAAATCACCCTCACCGATTTGCGCGTTGGCCAAATTGATCGTAGCCTTGATTTCCTTAGAAGTCAGAGAATTAATCAAAGAATATGGTCCTCGGACTTTAACCTCCACCTCTCCGGGATTATTTCTCAGCACCAAGCCCTCCTGCAAATTCTGAGATGACACTGAAACCCTCAAGGTATTTTCGATCGTGGGGTTCTGCATATTCACCACATAGAGCCATAATAGTATCGCTAAGAGAATAGCCAGCCCTTTATATCCCACGTCCTTTTTTAATATTTCGTACATATCAAGACCTCCAGTTAAACAAAGGCATAGATACTTGCTGTTTTGCCGAAAGACGCTTATTTAAAATTTCCCTTAAAGTATTTTCGTCTAAATAACGGGTCAGCCTACCTTCTTCCGCCACCGAAATAACCCCTGTTTCCTCTGAAACAACAACCCCCAGACTATCGGACTGTTCCGTTAAACCAAGAGCCGCGCGATGTCTTGTCCCTAATTCCTTACTGAGGTTGGGATTTTCCGAAAGAGGAAGAAAGCAACCGGCCGCAGCGATACGATCGCCTCGAATAATAACCGCCCCATCGTGAAGAGGACTCTTCGGAATAAATATATTCACCAATATTTCCGCGGAAACAAACCCATCCAGCTTTGTCCCGGTTTCAATATAATCATTGACGCCGATTTCCCGTTCTAAAATTATTAAAGCACCAATACTATTCTCGGACAAAGATTTTGCTGACCGCACAATCTGGTCAACCAGCATTTCCAACGCTTCTTGATTCAGCATAGACACCGGACGGGCAAAAAACTTCCCCCGACCCAAACGTTCCAAGGCCCGGCGTAGCTCCGGCTGAAAAACAACCGGCAAAGCCACAACCAACACAGTCTTCAATTGATCTAAAATCCAGCTGACCGTCGTAAAGCCAAATATTTTACTGGCTAACGAAGCCAAAAGTAAAACAATCAACCCTTTTATCAATTGGACGGCTCGCGTCCCCTTAATAATCATCATGGCTTTATAAATAACAAACGCCACAATGAGAATATCGACTATACTGATGAGATTAATCATCTCCAAAGCTTGCTTCCACAAAGACGCTTCCCCCTTTTGCATCCGCTGAATTAATATGTTCGACAATTCATGGGCCGATTCCTTTAAATACCTTTAAAAAATAATACCTCTTTGTGATTAATTATAGTCTTTCTCGGTATTGTCTGGTATTATCTTCCTGTATGAAAAGAGAAATATTTTTTTGTTCTTAGTTTATTTATGATATAATTTGATATACTATGAATTTATGATAAAGACTTAGGAAAAAGGGAGGAGAAGCACTTGCGAAAATACATTCCAACATTTCTTATCATCTGTCTTTTCACAGGTTTCTTCCTCGCTTATCAAATTAAGGCTCAAACTAAAAATACCAATTTTGACGCGATTAGTCAAAGAAATAACAACCTTATCACAATTATCCAAGATTTAGAAAAGGAAATTGCCAATCAAGAAGACCAAATTGAAGCCATGCGTACTCAATTGAATGAATATCAAAATGATAATAATCAAGGACAACTCCAGGAATTTCAAACAACCCTCACACAGGCACAAGTCGAAGCCGGCCTTACTCCCGTTGTGGGGAAAGGTCTTACCATCACCCTAGACGATAATAAAGAAGGATTAAAAGCTAATCCCACCGATGATCCTAATAAATACATTATTCATTATGAACATATCCTTAATCTTGTCAATGAACTAAAAATTGGCAGCGCCGAGGCAATTGCGATCAATGGTCAAAGACTGATTACCATGTCGGAAATACGTTGCGTCGGGAACGTGATTCTCATCAATATGACCCGCATTGCCCCGCCTTTTGAACTAAAAGCGATCGGCAGTCCCAAACTGATGCACGAAAGCATCTCTCTTGGTCAATTAGGTAATCTGAAAGACGCTAACTTCCCTATAACAGTCGAAGAATCTGCTAACCTGATCATTCCTGCCTATAAAGGCGACCTACAATTCACTTATACCAATCAGCAATAAAGGAGGCTTTTTCCATGTGGTTTATTCTCCCCTTAATCGGTTTAATCATCGGCGCATACCTGGGATCTGCCGTTACCTTTCAACTCCCGGCAATCTACCTTAAATATATGTCTATTGCCGTACTGGCCTCCTTAGACTCTGTCTTTGGCGGAATAAGATCCATTATGGAAGATAAATTTGACGGGACTATCCTACTTACCGGTTTTTTTACTAATGCCTTATTAGCAGCACTGTTAACCTATCTTGGGGATCGTTTGGGCGTAGATCTTTATTATGCAGCGGTTTTTGCTTTTGGTGTTCGTCTTTTCCAAAACCTCGCCACAATCAGGCACCATTGTTTAACTAACTACCGTCAAAGAAAAAGTATAAAGCAAGGTGAAAAGGATGAATAAAGCGCGCTGGCATATCCCCATCACCATCGTTTTTCTCTTTCTGGGCATTATGCTCTCCTTGCAATTTCAAGCCCAAACCCGTTTTGCCAGTGACTTGACTCAGCAGAAAACAGAAAACCTGATCGCAATGGTGCGGGGGCTCTCAGAGAAAAGGCAAAAACTCGCTTTAGAAATTATTGACCTTAGTAACCAATTGCGTTCGCAAATGGAAAGTTCTCAGGATGGGCAAAAAAGGTTAGAAAGCATCATTCAGGAAACAGAAAAATTAGCGGTTGTCAACGGTACTACAGAACATGAAGGCCCCGGATTAACCATTACCATTGAGGATTATATGCCCATTGTCTATACTGATCTTTTAAATATCGTGAACGAACTCTGGAACGCCGGTGCTGAAGCTATCGCCATCAATAACCACCGTATCACCCAGCATACTACCATCTCTTATACCGAAACTAAATCAGATGGAGGAAGATATTCCGCCCAGGAAGACTATTATATGATGTATATTACAATTAATCACCAAATCATCGAATATCCCATTGTCATCAGTGTAATCGGTGACCCTAATAACCTGGAAAAAGGCTTAACCCTTC
>CAZVLC010000055.1:0-8047 GCA_964627885.1 uncultured Peptococcaceae bacterium | reverse complement strand
GCCGAAAGGGGAACTTTTGACCCGGGGGATTTTTGAAGAGTTCTATAATGAAGTAGGAAACGCTTTTGATTTGGAGGTAGCCAAGCAGTATTTTCTTAATAAGGTGAAGAGGGAAAAAAATATCACCCTTCTTTTGGAGACAAAAGTAGTTGAACCAATCTTGGAAGGGAATATAATAAAAGGGATAAAGACTGTCGAAAATAAGGATAGTGCCAGTGGCAGTAAGGATAGTGCTAAGGAATATTACGGTATGCGGGTCATTGATGCCACGGTCGACGCCGATTTAGCGGCGGCCGCCGGGGTACCATACACGATTGGCGGAGAAGACTACGGGGAAAAGGGTCTTTTGATGGGCGTAACCTTAGTTTTTGAAGTATCGGGGGTGGATTGGCAACAGGTTATTCAGTATTTGAAACGTGAAGACAATGACCCCAATTCGGGAGCCAGCCAGGTGGCCGCTTGGGGATACGGGCAGGAGGCGATGGAGTATCAGCCTCGGGACCCACAGATGCGCTTTCGCGGGCCTAATTTGGCACGGCAAAAGAATGGCAACGTATTAATTAATGCTTTGCTTATTTTTGGAGTGGACGGGCTCGATCCGGAGTCAAGAGTTGCCGGTATTGCCCGAGGGAAGAAGGAGATTCCTCATATTATGGAGTTTATGCGGGAGAAATTTCCCGGCTTTGCAAACGCGGAGTTTGTGCGGACTGCGGAGCAGTTGTACGTACGCGAGACCCGGCATATTCAGGGTGAATATCGTTTGACCATAACCGATGTCTTGGAAAATTGCGACCATTGGGATAAAATTGGGTTTGGCAGTTATCCGGTAGATGTGCAGCCGACCAGTCCCGGCAACTTTGGGAATGTGATTGGGAAGCCGGCTCTGTATGCGATTCCGTTCCGTTGCCTGGTGCCGCTGGTGGTGGAAAATTTGCTGGTGGTAGGACGCAGTGCTTCTTATGATTCGCTGCCTCACGGCAGTGCTCGGGTCATTCCGGTAGGAATGGTCACCGGCGAAGCCGCGGGAGTAGCCTGTGCCTATTCGGTGCGGGAAGACGTTTCATTCCGGGAAATGGCGCAGTCCCGTCCGGCGATTGCCTGGGTACAGAAACAACTAAAACAACAAGGCGCCTATTTGGTGGATTATACCCCACCGCGTCCGGCGGTGATGGACCATTGGGCCTATCCGGGGGTACGGGCCATGCGTGAGCTTGGTTTAATCGAAGGCGGATATGCCAATAATTATGGGCTGGAGCGGAAGATTAACAAATGGAATCTGGAAAACAAGCTGAATAAAGTGCTGCGGGTAGCCATTGAAAGAAATCCGCAAGACAACGTAGCGGGCGAGTTACAGAAGGAACCGCGCCGTGTCTCGGTCCCCGAGGGGGTTACACAGCAGGGGATGCTTATTTCCCTAGCGGAAGGCTTAACCGGTCGACAACTGCCTTTTGCGCAGGCTCAGGAATTTTTGCGGGAGAAGCAGATTTTGACAGCCGATTTAGCAGCGCGGATTGGTAATGGGGAGGAGAACCCGACCTTTGCAGAAATGTTGGTGTTGTTGGCCAATACTTATGAATATCTGCTTGCATCATAATAGGAAACCACAGAAAGAACGAGCAGAAGGAAAAGGGAAGTACAGGGTGGAGGCGGTTTTGATTGTTGAAGGAGAAATATTTTAAGCCTGTTGTCGGGATTTTGCTGGTGCTGGGTTTAGTTACCGCACTGTGGTTAAATTACTACCGGATCAAGGCGGAAGAGGCGTATAAAACGGTGGAAGTTCTGGTGGATTATGATGAGTTGCACAGCTTGGCCGTGGCGCATGACCTGCCTTTAGCGACAGTAGCGGACAAGTTTCGCGCGGCGGGGGCTACTGGCGTTTTGGTTAGAGAAAGAACGGTACAGGATTTAGAGGAAAACGGTGTACTGGTTCTGTCTAAAGGGAGCGAACTGGCGTTGCAGCAAAGCTTTAATCCGCAATTTTTGGCGGGTTTTACGCCCGAAAAGGAGCAAACGTATTTTTTGCTGCCCGAGGATTCAACTTCCTCTGTATATACTGCGGAAGCGGCTGCTGAGGCAATATTTCGGCAATTAGAGCTAAAAAAGGCCGACGTTGCATCTACCCGCTACGATGATTGGCGGGTGCTCACGGTGCCTGGTTTAACGTTAGAGGAGCAGGAGAAACTAGGTCTGGGCTTTCCCCTTCGGGAATTACAGGAGATCAGCGGTGCCGGTTTAACCGTGGTACCAAGGGTGAGAAGTTGGAGTCAGGTCAGCGAGGAGTCGCTAAGCGGCTTTGCGCAAACACTTTGGGAGATACCCGGTTTATCGATGATTACGTTCAATGATGAGGCATTACCGGGAAGCCCAGCGTTTTTGGCCCAGCAATTTCAAGATAAGCAAGTACCGGTTGGGCTTTTCGAGTTTTATGCGCAGCAGGGGCTAAATCAACTAGCTGTCTTTATGGAAAAAAATGCGGTTCGGGTGCATTGCATCTCGGAAAATGAGCTTAAGAAGTTTAACGAGAAAACAGCGCTGGATCGTTACGCCTTGGCTGTTTCGGAACGAAATATCCGGTGTTTGTATGTTCGGCTTTTTGGGATGCAGCAGCCGCAAATTGCTTTTGACAGAGGAATAAACTTCATTGGCCAAGTTAAAGCGAAAATGCAGGCAGAAGGGTTTTCCGTAGCGGCAGCCCAGACGCTTCCTTCTCTGCCCTATTCACGGTATTTGATTTTGGTCGTCGGGTTAGGGGTGATCGGCGGAGTAATGTTGTTACTGCGGCGCTTTTTTCCGCTTCACTGGACAGTTATTTTCGGTATTGCTGCTTTGTTAGGTTGGGGCGGTCTGCTTTATTTGCAACCGCTGTTGGCCCGCAAAGCCTTTGCTCTTTTGGCCACAATTGTCTTCCCGATTATTGGGGTTATTTCCTTTGTGCAGGATGAGCGGAGAACTGTGGCACAAACGGTTAGGGCGTTTCTCCGGATGACGGGGCTGAGTTTTTTGGGCGCAATCCTGTTAACCGGGCTTTTGGCGGATAAATCATTTATGTTGAAGCTAGATCAATTTAGTGGTGTCAAGTTAGCTCATTTGGTACCGCTGCTGGTGATTCCGCTCTATTTCTTCTGGAAAGATTATGGGAAAGAGCTCCTTAACACATGCCGTCGGGTGCTTACCGCACCACTCTTGATTTGGTATGCTTTAGCGGGGGGCTTTATTCTGGTTGTTTTGGCGATTTATCTTCTGCGCACCGGTAATGATGCCTCTGTATTAGTCAGTTCTCTGGAGGTCCGCTTACGGGATCTGCTGGATCAACTACTGATTGTGAGGCCGCGGACAAAGGAGTTTTTGATTGGACATCCCGCGATGTTGCTTTTACTGTATTATGGTTTCAAATGGCCACGGCTGCCGTTATTACTGCTCGGCGCGATGGGGCAGATCTCTTTGGTGAACACCTACGCTCATCTCCATACCCCTGTGTTGATTTCGTTGTTGCGTTCATTCCACGGTCTTTGGTTGGGGCTTCTTCTGGGGTTATTAGCCATCCTGGTAATGTGTTTCCTGAAAAAATGGCTGGTGAGGAGGATCGCTTCTAATGGCTAAAATAGTCCTTTCCGGATACTATGGGTTTAATAATTTAGGTGATGATGCCATTCTCTATACGATTATCAGAACTTTAAAAGAGATTGATTCTACGCTGGAGATTACCATTTTGGCTCATGATCCGGAGAAAATGCGGAAATCATATAACGAAGAAGGCATTTACGCGGTGAATCGCTGGAGTATAATGGAGGTTTTCCGGGCGATTTCGCAATGTGATTTGTTTATTAGCGGCGGTGGCTCGCTCTTACAGGATGTGAGCAGTGCCAATGGCATTTTATATTATCTTGGATTGATTTGGTTGGCACGCTTTTTAGAAAAGCCGGTGATGATTTATGCCCAAGGGGTTGGACCGGTGCTTAAGACGCGCAATAAGCGACTGACCGGCTGGATTTTAAATGGCGTGAATAAAATTACGGTAAGGGATCAGGAGTCGAAAGAGGATTTATTATCCCTGGGTGTTCAGCAGGAGATTACCGTGACCGCCGATCCGGTTTTTTGCCTCTATAAGCATAAGGTTGACGAAAAAGCAGGGCTGGAAATCCTCGCCCGTTACGGTATTCGGAAGCAGCAACTGGAGCAGCAACCGGAGAAGCAATCGGAGCAGCAACCAGAGGAAGAACCGGAGCAGCAACCGAAGAAAGAGAAGCTTTTAGGGGTGTATTTGAGGCCTTGGCGCAAAAATGAATACTTGCTGCCGTTGGTGGAGGCTCTGCGCAAGATGGCGGAAAAAGGCTGGAAACTGGTTTTTGTGCCAATGCAGTTTCCGGCAGACATTACCATTGCGCGGGAAGCGGCCCAGCTTTTGCGTGATTACAATCCGGTGGTTTTAAAAGAAAAATATTCGCCGGCGGAGATTCTGTCCTTAACGAGTAAATTTGACCTGCTCTTGGGAATGAGATTACATTCCTTAATTATGGCTACAGTGACTGGCGTGCCGCTGGTGGGGCTTTCTTATGATCATAAGGTTGATCGGTTTCTGCGGCAGATTGGCCAAGTAGCGCTTTTCTCAACCGATAATCTTGACGCGCAAAGGTTGGCGGAAATGCTGAGCTGGACAGATGAAAACCGGGAGGATTTGCGGAAAGAGATGGAGGCACGAACCCAGGTAATGTATCAGAAAGCATGGCAAAACGCCCGTATTGCCATGAGTATGCTGGAGGGGAGCAATGGGAAGTGATTAGGAGCGTTGCTCAGGCTACTGTGATCATCATGATTATGAATTTGCTCAGCCGTCTTTTAGGCTTTGGGCGGGAAACCGTGATTGCCAACGCGTTCGGGGCTACTTCCGCTACAGATGCTTATTTGGTGGCGTATACACTGCCCTATTTTTTACAGGCTGTGCTGGGAATGGCCCTGGTGACCGCGATTGTTCCGGTAGTAACGAAATATCTGGTTAAAGGGGAAGAACAGGAAGCATGGCGCATTGCCAGTATTACGCTGAACTGGACGGCCTTATTTATGACGGGTTTTGCCTTACTGGGCATCCTAGGTGCCCGGTTTTTAGTATTCCTTACCGCTCCCGGCTTTAATGAAGTTACTGCCGGTTTAGCGACCGAGTTGACGATGATTATGTTCCCGTCCCTTATTTTTATGGGGGTAGGGATGCTGATTACCGGTATTCTAAACGCTAAAAGGTCTTTTGCGGTAGCGGCTTTTGCACCCGGTTTTTCCAGTCTGATTATTATTCTCTCTGTCCTTTTTTGGGGACAGTGGGGGATTCATTATTTAGCGTTAGGCACTTTACTTAGCATGGTGGGAGCTTTGTTGCTCCAGCTGCCGTCCTTAAAAAAAGTAGGCTTTCATTATGTCTGGGATTGGAACATTAAACATCCGGAGGTTCGGGGACTTTTTCTCAGTATCCTGCCGATCTTTTTTGGGACAGCGGTCAACCAGCTTTATTTGGCGATCAACCGGATTTTCGCCTCGGGCTTGGCTGAAGGGAGCATTTCTGCCCTTAATTATGCGGGGAAATTAATGAATCTGCCGTTGGGGGTTTTTGTGTTAGCCGTTTCTTCGGCGATTTATCCGACTTTAGCGGAGCAGGCTTACAAAGGTGATCGGGCGCAGCTGGGTAGCACACTGGCCAGGGGTTTGCGTTTGGTGCTGCTGGTGACACTTCCGGCGGCGGCGGGTTTAATGGCCTTAAAAGTGCCCATTGTGAAGTTGCTCTTTGAAAGAGGCGCCTTCGACAGTGCCGCAACGCTCATGACCGCCAATGCTTTATTCTATTTTTGCTTGGGAATGTTCGCGGTTGCGGTGAATATGGTTATTACGAGGGCATATTACGCACTGGGAGATGTGCGGACACCTTTGGTGATCGGTTTTTGGTCGATTGTGGTGAATATTATCGCCAGCCTTTTACTCACACCTTTCCTGAGCCATGCCGGACTGGCTTTAGCGAATACCTTGGCCGCAGCCTTTAATGCTGTTGTCATGTATGCCTTGTTAAAAAAACATCTTCCCTGCCTGTTTTTGGCGGAACTGGCCCGTTCAGTAGGGAAATATCTGGCCGGTTCTGTGCTTACCGGGGCAGTAGCCTGGGCCATTTATCGTTATCTGTCCGGTACAGTATTGGTGGAGCAGACTACGAAAATGTTACTAGTGAATGTAATGGGTAGTGTGATTGCGGGAGTGGCAATTTACGGTGTTTGCCTGCTGGTATCGCGTGAGGAAGAAACCCGCACATTTTTAGCAAAAATAAAGCTGAGATTAAAGGAAAAAATGGCACATTAGGCGAATATATGGGGGAAGAAGACCTGAATTAGGGTAAAGGAGGTTGATAATTTTGACGGGAAAAACGCTTGATATTAACGTAATTAAAGAGATATTACCGCATCGTTATCCTTTTCTTTTGGTGGACCGCATTGTGGAAATAGTGGAGGACCAGCGGATTGTCGGCATAAAAAATGTCACGGTTAATGAAGAGTTTTTTCAAGGGCATTTTCCGGAAAAACCGGTGATGCCGGGCGTTTTGCTGGTGGAGGCCTTAGCGCAGACGGGGGCGGTACTGGTACTTTCGAAGCCGGAGAACAGAGGGAAAATCGCTTATTTCGCGCGCATTGATAATTGTCGGTTTAAGCGCCAGGTGGTGCCGGGTGATCAGTTAAGACTGGAAATTGAGGTATTGAAGCTGAAAGGACCGGTCGGAAAATGTCAGGCCCGGGCTTTTGTGGGAGCAGAGGTTGCTTGTGAGGCTGAGCTGACTTTTGCTCTCGAATCGTAGACAGACAGGAAGAAACGTGCTATAATTAGTATTTGATATTGTATAAAAACTATGAATAAAGTCTTATTTTGGTGGGGGAGGAAAAACACGTGACGGAGTTGCTGGGCTCCTTAATGTTGGCTTTTTTATTGGTGCTTCTAGGCACACCTCTGGTGAAAAGGTTGGCTTTTAAAGTAAATGCCCTTGATGAACCGGAAGCGCGCAAAGTACATACGCAGATGATGCCTCGTTTGGGCGGCTTGGCGATTTGCCTGGGCTTTTGGGTAACAGTATTGTTGACCCAGGAAATGTCGCGGCAGCTCTATGCCTTGTTGGCAGGGGGTATGCTCATTACGCTCGTCGGGATTTTTGATGATATTAAAGGTGTTACGCCCAAGACTAAATTACTGGTGCAGGTACTGGCGGCAATTATGGTAATGGTCGCCGGGGTAAAGGTTGATTTTATCACGCATCCTTTTACTACGCAGGCTTTTAATGGAGTTATTCATTTACAATACTTGACTTACCCGGTTACCTTGTTGTGGATTATCGGGATTACTAATGCGGTCAATCTGATTGACGGCCTTGATGGGTTAGCCGCCGGGGTTTCCGCTATTGCCGCCATAACTCTTGGCGTGGTGGCTTATCTGGAAACTTCTTCTCAGCAAGCCGCCGTTTTGGCATTTCTTTTGGCAGCAAGTATTCTAGGCTTTTTGCGTTATAACTTTCATCCGGCGCAGATTTTTATGGGCGATACCGGTTCGCTCTTTTTAGGCTATAATTTATCGGTTATCGCCATAATTGGGATGACCAAAAGTACGACGGTTATTTCACTTTTATTGCCTGTGGTGATTCTGGGGATTCCTATTGCCGATACCCTTTTTGCAATTATTCGGCGTTATGTGGGTGGAAAACCGATCTTTGGTGCAGACAAAGGCCATTTGCACCACCGTTTACTGAAGCTGGGTTTGACGCACAAGGGGACAGTCTTGTCAATCTATGGGCTTAGTGCGGTTCTCGGCTTGTCGGCAATTGTGATGGCTTTAGTTACCACCGCCCAAGGGATGTTAATGATGATGGCCTTGATTTTGGGCTTTAGTATTATTGCGGAAAAACTGGGTTTGTTAAGGAATCGGTCAGAGCAACAGCACGCCCGGGCGAGACAACCAGAGCAGGCTTTTCATGATGCGAAATAAGCTAAAAGTGAAATAAATGATAAAAGCAAATAAATGGTAATAGAAAATA
>CAZVLC010000054.1:4040-8049 GCA_964627885.1 uncultured Peptococcaceae bacterium | reverse complement strand
AAATAGCAAGTGAACTTTTTGGGGAGGTAAAGTAACCCGGAGCCGGTCAAAACAAGCCCCATCAATCTCCCGCAAAGGAACAAGCACAAAAGCCCGCTCGGTGAGACGCGGATGAGGCACTTGCAGTCTTTCTGTTCTGATCTCGCGCGTGCCAAAGAGAATTAAATCAATATCAATCACCCGAGGACCCCACCGCATAGTCCGCACGCGGCCCATTTCCTTTTCAATCGCCAAACAAGCCTCCAGGGTTTGTTCTGGGCTTAACTGAGCTTCTCCAGCCAAAAAAACATTCAAAAAATCATCCAGCGCGGTATTCCCGATTGGCTCAGCCTGATAGATGCCGGAAACGACCGGTGAAGCTACGACTTGCTCTTGTAAAGCGAGCACCGCATCCAGCAAATTCTCCAGCTTATTACCTAAATTACTGCCTAAAGAAAGATAAACCTTTTCTCCCGCTCTAGAAATCATCTTTACTCCTGATCATCTCTACCCCTGCATACCCTAAAGGTCCCTTTAGCGGAGCCTGCGGTTTTTTCACCCGCACTATCACCCTATCCGGCAAAGGTAACGCCAAAATCATGCTGATTATTTTATGAGCAAGATGTTCCAGCAGATTCACCGGCTCACCCTCAACCATTTCTTTAATATCTTTATAGACCTGTTGATAATTCAGAGTATCATCGATACTATCACTTTCCGCCGCCTTAGACAGATCCCCCCATATCTCCACATCGATTTCAAACCACTGCCCCATACTTCTTTCGTCGGGCGTTACTCCATGATAACCATAAAATCTCATCCCTTGTAATAGGATTTTATCCGATTCCCTCATCATTACAATATCCTCCTTTTTTCACCTCAGCCTTGTGGTCTAGTCCTTCTCTGCTTTGATCGCCTCCAGCACTTTTACCAGTCTGACCGTTTCCCTGACATCATGAACCCGCAGTATCTCTGCTCCATGTAACGCCCCCCAGGCCGCCGCCGCTAATGAACCTTCCAACCGATCCCCCACGGGAAGATCAAGTACCTTCCCCAAAAAAGATTTACGCGAAGCACCCAAGAGTACCGGCTTGCCTAAGGTACGTAAACTTTCCAGTCTCTTTAAAACGAGCAAATTCTCGCTCGGAGTCTTGCCAAAACCAATTCCCGGATCGGTAATAATTTTCTCCGGTGGCACCCCTGCCGCCTCAAAAATAGAGATTTGCTTTGCTAAACTATCCAGCAGCTCGGGAACAACGTCCGTATACTCCCCCTTTTCCGGATTATGCATCAGAATCACCGGAGCCTTATAACGACCGACTACTTCGGCCATCCGAGGATCTTTTCCGCATCCTTCATCATTGACAATATGTAACCCGGCCGCAAGAGCCTCTTCCGCGACCCGTGCTTTAGACGTATCTATCGAGATCGGCACGGGCAATTCCTGCATCAGTTTTTCCAAGACCGGCATTACTCGCGCTAGTTCTTCCTCCTCGGGTACAACCATATAGCCCGGACGTGTGGATTCTCCGCCAACATCAATAATATCCGCACCATCTTTGACCATCTGCCACGCATGGTCAAGGGCATGATCTATTTCGGCATATTTGCCCCCATCAGAAAAAGAATCAGGCGTAACATTCAAAATCCCCATCACCAGTACTCTTTCCCCAATGACCAACTTACGATCAGGCCATTCCCACACAATTTTCTGATGTGAGTTCTCCAGCCTAACCAAAAGGCTCTTGATTTCTTCCCCCAACGAGCTAAGACCCCAAGGCTGTTGGGATAACTTATTTACCAAAGTTTCATATATGGCCGCCGTACCCAAAAGCAAGACATCAGTATACTCTAGGCTGCAATTTACTACACCCCTACTAACGGCAGCCTCGCCCCCTAATGAGAGCATTTGCTGCTTTAATATATTCGCTCCGGGGCTCCTTACTTCCTTCAACAAAAGAGGCATAATTTCCCCCTTTTTACCCATAATCTGTTCTCCTGCCCCTTCACAGCCAATCTTCCGAAACAAATTCCCCAGTTCTATCTTATTCTCCAGTTGCAAAAAATACGGACCTCTCACCTCATCCACCTACCTTGTCTAATGCTTATGGTTATGTTTGTATTATAACCTTTGCAACCGGGGAATGGTACTATCTATTCATGAAAAAGAGGTTACGTGTCATCCCCGTGAAGGAAACGCGTAACCCCTTTAGTCATCTTCGTGAATGAAAGCAACCTATTCTTCAATATGATCTTTTGCGCGATCTTCTTCTGCTAGTTGCTGTCCTTCTTGCTCTTCTACCAAATCCCCCAAGCCGCATTGCTTTAACAATGCGCTAAACTCCTCTGCATCAATTGTTTCCTTTTCCATCAAAGTATTCGCAATCAGATGCAAGGCATCCAAATGGCTTCTTAGCAATTGCTCGGCCTCTTTATAACAAGTATCAATAACCCGCCGGGCCTCCTTATCAATGGAGTAGGCTACTGCTTCGGAGTAGTTTCGATCGCGGGAGATATCTCTTCCCAAAAAGACTTGTTCCTGTTTCCGTCCGAAAGTAAGCGGCCCTAATTCCTCCGACATCCCATACTCGGTAATCATCTTACGGACTAACTCCGTAGCCCTCTCCAAATCATTCTGCGCTCCCGTGCTTATTTCATTAAGAATGATTTTTTCGGCCATTCTGCCGCCCAAGAGCATCGTCACCTGATTGAGCAAATGTGACTTCGTCATATAGTTTCGATCTTCCTTCGGCAAAAGCAGCGTATATCCACCGGCTCGCCCTCTCGGAATAATCGAGATTTTATGCAAAGGATCAGTATGAGGTAAGAGCACTGCTACCAACCCATGTCCGGCTTCATGATAAGACACCAGCTTCTTTTCGAAATCACTGATCGTCCGTGATTTCTTTTCCGGTCCGGCAATCACTCTTTCAATAGAATCCTCTAATTCATCCATCGTAACTTTTTTACGGTCGCGTCTTGCCGCTAGTAGGGCTGCCTCATTAAAAAGATTTGCTAAATCAGCTCCGGTAAAGCCAGGAGTCCGGCGTGCTAATATTCCCAAATCAACGTCCTCTGCCAGTGGTTTTCCCTTCGAGTGAACTTCCAGTATCTCTTTACGCCCTTTTACATCCGGGATATCGACGACTATCTGACGGTCAAAACGCCCCGGCCGTAACAAGGCAGGGTCCAAAATATCCGGTCTGTTCGTGGCCGCCATCACGATAATTCCCTCATTATCGCTAAAACCATCCATCTCCACCAGCAACTGATTCAGGGTTTGTTCCCTTTCATCATGGCCGCCGCCTAATCCTGCGCCACGCTGCCGTCCTACGGCATCTATTTCATCAATAAACACGATACAAGGGGCGTTTTTCTTGGCTGTTTCAAAAAGGTCTCTCACCCTGGAAGCCCCCACGCCAACGAACATTTCCACAAAATCCGAACCGCTGATGCTGAAAAACGGAACGCCCGCTTCCCCGGCAACAGCCTTTGCTAAAAGCGTTTTACCGGTTCCGGGAGGTCCAAAAAGAAGTGCTCCTTTCGGAATTTTCGCCCCTAACTCAATAAATTTCTTAGGATGCTTTAAAAACTCGACCACTTCTTCCAGTTCTTCTTTAACCTCATCTGCCCCCGCCACATCGGCAAAGGTAGTCTTCTTTTTCTCATCGTTTTGCAAACGCGCCCTGCTCTTTCCAAACTGCATGACGCGACTGCCCCCGCCCTGCGTCTGCTGCATCATAAAGAACATAAACGCAATAAGCAGAATAATTGGGATAAGCGATGTCAAGACACTGGTCCAAAGGCTGGGCTTCGGGGCCGGTTTGAGCTCAAAAATAATGTCTTCCTTTGACTTAATCATTTTGATTAGTTCTTCATCATTGACAGGACCGGTAATCTCAAATTGTTTAGTATTATCCAAAGTACCCGTAATTGTACGGGAATCTTCCTCTTGAATAATCGTAATTTTTTTGATTTCGCCCTTTTCCAACGCCTTATAAAACGCCGTGTAATTACCGTTGAAAGGGTC
>CAZVLC010000054.1:0-3940 GCA_964627885.1 uncultured Peptococcaceae bacterium | reverse complement strand
TTTCGCCCTTTTCCAACGCCTTATAAAACGCCGTGTAATTACCGTTGAAAGGGTCTTCTTTCGGGGGATTATTGCTTATCTGACGAAAAATTGAAAAGGCAACCATCACAATCAGTAAATAAATAGCGACATTCTTTAATATCCGGTTCACATGGTTCCTCCTTCCGTTCTTCTTATTCTTGACATTTATATAGTGGTAACCAATATACTTTAACACATTCCATGTATTTTTTCAAATTATTCTCACGTTATCTCCGTCTTATTCAGACAACTGTCACCACTAAATACCTGTTTTTTCTCTCTCCGCCATAATCCTCTACGTTAAAAACTAATTTGGGGCTCACAAGTTTTATTTGCGGTATCCAAACAATATTATTTTCCACACAAATCAATAAAATCCTGTTTCTCCTCCCCAAGGGGATTCTTTTTTCATTTAAGATGGTCTTTAGCTTTTTTGTTCCGGTCATCCCGGGCACAGCAATTCTGTCTCCCGGCCTGCGCGAACGGACAGACAGCTTTGGCAAACCTCCGGCACACGAAATAATTATCGTCTCTTGCTTAACCCCTTTCTCATCCGCAAGCTGTTCAACCTTCTCCACTAATTTGGTAATAATCCGCTGTCCTGTCTCGGGCAGGTAAGTTTCCCCCGGTATTTTTAGGAATTGTTCGTTTATCTCCCCTTCTTCTCCGGCCGCCTCCGGGCTTTGTATTTCATGATAAAAAGAAATCTCACCATAACCTTTGGCCACTCGCACTCTCCCGGGCAGATGCAAAACCTTCCCCGTCTGACCGGTTTCGGCAAAATGGCGTACTTCTTCCACATGTCCAAAAGGCAAGCCTTGTTTCTTTTCCGCGGCGTTTTGCTGCTCTTCATAGGCATAACGAATCAGCCGCCGTTGCATACTCGGATGCAGTGTCTCCCAACCCCCTAACCCTATACAACTGCCGCAAGGCATCTTCTTCAGATAAACGGGTAACAAGGAGACCAATTCTTTTTGCAGATAATCCTCATCGCCTTGAATAATTTGCGCAGTGCGGTTTAAAGTACCAACCAAATTCGGATTTATTTTTTCTTCCAGCCAGGGAATCACCTGATTGCGAATGCGGTTTCGTAAAAACGCGTTATCCTCATTACTGGGATCTCGGCGCGGCTTTAACCCGTTTTCTTGGCAATACAACTCAATCTCCTCCCTCCGCAAAGGAAGGAGCGGCCGAATCAAAGGCAAATTTACAGGGGCAATCCCCTGTAATCCATCCAACCCGGTACCCACAAAAAAATGCATCAGGAGCGTTTCGGCCTGGTCATCGGCTTGATGCCCTAACGCTATTTTTTGTGCTCCTATTGTTTGTAGTAAATCAAGAAAACATTTCTTGCGGACAAAATGTCCGGCTTCTTCAAAAGACAACCCCTTATCCCGGGCAATGGCCGGTACATCGATCTTCGTTACCGTACAAGGTAACCCCCACTCCCGTGCGGTCTCCCGCACCCAGCAGGCCTCTTCCTCCGCCTGCCTTCCCCTGAGACAATGGTCTACATGAGCGACATACAACCGAAAAGCCAAATCCGGCTGTAAAACCCGCAGAATATGCAATAAAGCCAAGGAATCAGGGCCACCAGATACTGCGACAATCACCAAATCCCCAGGCTCAATCATCCTGTATTCCTTAATATTTTCTTTTATTTTCTTAATTATCTTTTCCATTATCTTCTATCCTTTATCCTTATCCGCTTCCTTATACATTTTCTCCAAAGAAAAAGAGACTCCTGCTTTCATGGAGCTCTTTTTCTAAGATAAGCCGTTATGCTTCTACGACATGCCCTTATGTTTTATCTCGTATTACTTTGATCCAAATATGCCACCAGTACACACATATCATCCGGAGCCTGATTCCCGGCTGCCTTTTTCGCAATAAAGAGAATCGAATCGGCTAGCGCCTGAGGATCACTGCTGTTGACCTGCTCCAGGAGCCCCTCCAACCAATCTGCCGGCCCTTCCACATTATCAAGAACATCCCAGATGCCATCACTCATCATAATAATACTGTTTTGTGGTTTAAGCATATGCCGAAAAATTTGAGGCTGTACCTCCTCCAAAATTCCCACTGGCGGCGAAGATGATTTTACTACCTTCAACCCGTTTTTAGTACAAATTAACGAAGGGACACCACCAATTTTGATAAAATCGCACTGCCCGCTGATTTGGTTAATTACCACTAAATCCAACGCCACAAATTTTTCCCGTGGTGATTTTAAAAGTAAAGCTGTATTCACAGTCCTAATGGCTAATTGTGGTGAGAAACCGGCCAGCAGCAACTTCTCAAGCATATTTACCGCTGTGCTGCTCACCTCATAGGCATCCGCTCCGACTCCCATTCCGTCGCACATAATTAACGCAAACTGATGATGGGGTAAGGTCAAGGCTGAACAGAGATCGCCCGAAACAGAAATACCCTCTTTGGGGCATTGCGCTTGACCAACCGCGACCTGTAAAGTGCGACTGGGTACTAACGAGAAAGAACAATAATCGGTTGTACAATGCCGATTTTTCAAAATATATGTACGATCTAATATTTGCGAAATATTAGGCGCAACCATTGCCGCACACCAATCTTCTTGCACACAAGCTTTTTGCGTAATTTGGATCTCTTTTTCCCCCTCAGGAAGCTCTAGCACTCGTACGCCGGTAAAATCAAACCCTTTTTCCGCCATTGTGCGGCTAAGCAGTTCCTCCCCATCTTCGTCGCCTTTAATCTCCTTCTTGATTTCACTGGAAAAATCCTCAACAATTTTCGCTAAACCGAGCAACTGCCGATTAACCAACCCCTGACATACTTCTAACCGTTTTTCATATGTTCGCACAACCTTTAAGCCTTCCAGCTGCGCATTAAGCGCCACACTTAACTCTCGAAGCCGCATACATCTCCGCTTGAATTCAGTCGTAAAATCATTTTCCTTAATAAACCCTTCCGCCTCCAGCTTCGAGCATACATCCAAAAAAGCCTGATATGTCTTATAAAAATCCTGTTCCCAGCATACTTTCCTGATACTACAGCCCCCGCAGACCTGATTTGTCACTTTATTAAAAATGATATTTATTTGATCCTTCTCGAGATTCGACTCCTTCCCATGGTCAAAAACCTTTTCCAGCTCATAAAAAAGCCCCGCTATTTTGTCCAATCGCTCTGCGTAATAGTGATTAACCCCTTCAGCAGAAGCATTTACGGCCGCCAACTGTTCCCCGGCGATTTTTGTCTCGAAGACGTGGGGCATTTTCAGTAAGAGAAAAAACCCTACGGCCACCACGGTTTCTTTTAGCGACTGCATAATCGTTAAATCTTCCGCATAGAAAAAGGACAATAACAAATTGGCTAAAGCGAAACCAATTACCACCCCGCTCTTCCGAAAACTGCTGAAAATCCCTCCCAATAAACCGGCTAACGCATAAAAGGCAACCGGCTCTAACGTGACAATTCCTTGGATACTGGGGGCTAGTCCCACAGCCGCCCCAACCGCGGCACCCCCGCCCGGTCCCCCCAAAAAGGCACCCCATAATACAAGCCAACGGCTCACGATACTTTGGAAACCGCACCCCCCAAAGGAGAACCCCGCAATTCCCACCAGAATACCCAAGACGATCAGCCCTAAGCTTGTCCTCTCTTCCGGCGTCAGCAATGTACCGCACCTTATCTTTTCAAAAGCAAGAATTCCGGTATTTACGACCATGGATAGAATCGCAATAAAGGTACATTCAAAAAGAATCGCCACCCATAAATATGGTGCACCGGCCGTGAAAAAAACGATACTGCCTCTGGTGAGTAAATGAATGCCAAAAATCAACGTCGGGACAATCAACCAATGAAGATTTTCTTTTTTATAACAGGTAAAAATACTGTACAGAACGACCAGGCTCGCTAAATAACCAAGCGCGTTTAGCCCCTC
>CAZVLC010000053.1:1946-8137 GCA_964627885.1 uncultured Peptococcaceae bacterium | reverse complement strand
AAAGCTTGCACCACATTCCGCTCTGTTTTCACCTGCCCTAACGGGGTCTGCCAATCGCCAAACCCCGTAATGACACGGCTGCCCTGGTTATGGTGGTTAGGTCCTACCAGCACGATCACTTCCGGTGCTTGTGCCGCTATTTCCCGGAGTAGCTCAAGAATCAAGTTACCAGCTACTAAATGATGAGGAACAACCCCTGCCACAATCGTTCCCTTCCGCACCGGTTGGTCCGAACCGCCCGGCTGATCCGTATGGACAAACGGGGCAGATTGCCCTAAGCGCTCTGTTGCCATGATCTGGGCAAATTCCTCAGCAGAAACAAAGCTGGCATGAGCCGGACTATCTGCCGCGACCCCATCTGTCACCTGTGGATCTGTTCTTAGTCGGTCGGTTCCTCTTCCCTCAACCGTATGACAGCCTGCCATTTGAAAACTTAACACGAGGAGAACCAGCCATGGTAAAAACTTTTTTATGTTTAATTGACTCATTTAATGTTAATCCTGTCTTCATTGCCCAGGATGCAAACATCCTGATTATTTACCTGGCTCAGTAAAGTACCTTGCGCCCTAAATTCGCCCGGGGAAATAACCCGTGCATAATATACAATTTTGTCCTTCGCCTTACCAACATGGAAGGAAACCTTTTGCCCCTTCACTTCAGAGGGATAGCAAAAGTCTCTTGCTACTTTTTCGACCCTTTGGTAAGGTTGCGGCACATATTGCAGTCCGGCCGGCAGAATATCCACTATCTCATACCGTCCGCCGGGAGCTAAATCTTTCACCTCGTAATTTAGCACTACCTCGACCAGTTCCCCGCGCTGCACAGTTGTACCGGTCTCCCCGGCAACGGCATAGGAACGTTTAACCTCAAGATCATTACGCACCGGTATTTCCAGCTTACTGTATGGCTTGCTGTACACTGTCATCACGCCGACTTTTCCGTTAATATCGCTGAACTTTATTTGCGGTAATTCATCCGGCAAAACGCGCAGGGCAAAGGTTTCGTGACCCTTTAACGTGACTTTCTCCGCCTTGCCGTTTCGCTCATAAGTAAAGCTGACTGGCTCACTCTCCAGATAACGAAGCTGATATTGAAGAACCTGCAATTGTTCCAAATTATTTAACAGCTCCTGCCCTTGATTCTCTAAAAGATACTGGTATAATTTGTTTTTCTCCGGTGCATCAAGTTTGGCCGCCAACATCGCGATTTGTGATGTAGCCGCGATTATTTCATCCTGGTTAGTACCGATCCTGATGCGGAAAGTATTCCCCAGGTTTTCGCTATAATCTTCCAGCAATTCCTCATAAATCTGTCGGGCCGTGGCGCCGTTTCCAATATCCAACATCGCCAAAGCAAGATGAACCTTCTGCGCCGGTGCTAATTCCTTTTCAGTCAAAAAAGCCTCAATATCCAACAGAACCGGTTCTCCTATCGCCCCCAGCCCCCAAAGCGCCACCGTAAGATCTTCTCCTCTTTCCTTCCCGGTTTCCAACAAATCGTAGAAATATCCCGTCATCGCCCCATAATCAAAATCAGGGCTACCTAACGAAGCCACCAACGCCGTCAGGGCCGGTTCACTTTCGGCATACGGAAGAATCGCAATTCCTCCATCCGCCTGTTGATAAGTCTGAAGTTTTTCCGTTTCACCTTGGTCGGTATGATTATCGAGTCCCGCGCTCTCGGCATAGTACTGGGTCAACAGCTTTTGGGCTTCCCGGGCGGCCAATTTTTGTTCAAGACGACTGCCCCCTTGATACGCTAAGCTTGATAGTCCGCGCAAATACTGACTCTTTTCGTAATCAGTAAAGACAATTAAAGTGGGTTCCTTGGTACTTCCTTCAAGCTTCATTTTTTCCTGCAACAGCTGATGATCAGTCCTGGTCCGCTCCAGCAAAGAAGACACTACCGTAAACTCCTGCCGAAGCTTATCGCTATATTTTCCTGACTTCCCATCAACCACCAACGTATATGTTCCTTCCTGCAAAGACGGAAGCTGCCAATCAACGCTTTGACCAACAGTACCTTGTTTTTGCTGTGTAAGTACTTTTCCTGCCGGGTCCTGCAATTCCAGCTTATAAGATACTGCATCCTGAGCGGTCACCTTTTCCCCAAAGGAACGTACCACCACGACCGGGGCATCACCACTCAGATATTGGTCATTAAACACCATGTCTACGAAGAAGGGAAGACGAACCACCACCTGACCGGTTCCACTTTGCGCCTGCATCGTCTCGGTCAAAGCATGATAAGTAACCCGCCAACTGGTCAAATTATCCGGGAGGACAAATTCTGCCTGCGCTTGGCCGCGGCTATTTGTCTCCACGGTGGTAAACAGCACCGTATCCATAAAATCTTTACGTTCCGCGCCGCCTTCACCGCCCTTTTCGGCTCCCCCCCCATATTGAGGATGCTCGTGGGTGGCTTTGCTATCCAGATAAAGCCTAATAAAATCCTGATAAAGATTCGCTAAGAAATTGACTTGCTGCTCCTGCATACTATAGATCGCTTCATCAACCAAATTGAGGTTGACAGAAGCTTTCACCGGTTTATTCCGGTCATCGGTCACCTTAACGTGGAGCTTCACCTTATCTTTCGGACGATATTCCGCCTTGTCCGTCGTAATCTGCACTTGCAGGGCTTTCTTCTCCCTGTTAAACGGAATAACCCTGGGCAACACCTCATGATAATTGGCCCCATCGAAATACACCGCACCGACATTGGTGTTCGGCAGATCTTCCGGCGCATAAGCAAAGCTGTATTGTCCTTTATCCAGCAATTGATACGTTTCAATTTCTTTTTGGCCGCGGTAAAATAAATATCCTTGCGCTTTTCCGGGGAGCTCCGCCCCGTTTCCCAGAAAAGTTAAAGAAACTTGGTCTCCGCCGGCAAACTCTTCCTGTCCTTCAGCCAGTTGTAATTCATAGTATTTATAAAAATCGTTCCGGCTGCTCCCATTACCTTGATAAAGATAAACTCGTTCCTTGGCCACGCGGCCATCCGCATCCTGCGCTGTTAACTCCAGATAATAAGATTCCTGCGGATCAAGAGAACCTTGGTAAACTGCTTTCCCCTCCTGATCGGTAACCAAAGTAAATTCGCTAAGCTTCTTGGTCGAATAATTATAGGTGTAAAGTGTTTCAACTTCCTTAGAAATAAAGTTATAGCGCTGCCCGCTCTCTTCTTTGGTCCACACTTCTTGATAGAGGACTCCCGTGATGGTTTTCCCTTCGGCCGGACCGCTGACGTAATTCTCTCGCGTCAAATCCTTTCCGGCATTTAGCTTGGTTAAATCAATCTCGGACAACCCGGCATTAAGGATAAATTCTGTTCCATTCCGCTTAGCCGTGCCCTCGATCAGTAATTTACTCGGAAAGACCCAAATGTGACTATCCATCCCGATATCGCCCGCTTCAGGCATCGTCGCAGTTACTCCCAGGTAAACATAGTGATAAGGACTGTAATACTCCTCATGTGTTTTTCCCGTGTACGGGATTCTTGCGAAACCTTTTCCATCAGTGGTAACTTGACCGTTTTGGTCCCAAATATTGAAATTTATCTTCACCTGCGGTACCGGTGTTCCTTCAAAGAAGGTTGCCTTCGCCAGGAAGCCCATCTTTTCGCCTGTAAAAATGGCTTTCTTCTCCGGTTCCACTTTGATTTGATACGCCGGCTTCTGATAAATGTCTACGGTAAAACCTCTGGATAAGAATAGAGTATCCCCCTTGCGTACTTCCAGATAATAATAGCCGGGAGTAAGTGTTGGTAATTTTAGTTCTCCCTGAAAAGTGTTCTGTTCCACCGAGACTTGCTTACGCAAAAGCGGAGCGGCTTTTTCCCGCCAGGAATAACTTCTTCCGGTCCCTTGCAGCACAATTTCCACTTCGGTAAGTTTTTCTGCCCCTTGGCGTGGCCCCATTACCCCCCAAAAATGTATCGTGTCATCGGGTTTAAACAATTCGCGATCAAGATAAAAATACTTCCAATAATCGCGGGGATCATTTTGCAGCTTTTGCGCCGCTAATTCATTATATCGAGCGGAGAAGAACGGTACCACAATTTCCCCGGCACTACTCTTCACCAAGGCATATTCCTTCTTCTCGGTACGCATATTCTGCTCCAGCGTAATAACACCCTGCTTATCCCCTTTGATTCTGCGGTTGCTGCCCACCAACTGTACCTCGGCATCCTGCACCGGTTTTTTTGTTTGCAGGTTATTCACCCAGAACAGATTCTTCTCCTGCCCCTGCGCCAGATATACCGCCAGATCGGTGACCTGGAACCAAACCTGCCGCATGCAATCCTTAACTTTTATTTCGGCGGCATAATATCCGGCAGGCAATACTTCAGGGAACATCAAGTAATGGCTATAAGAATCAATACTTAAGAATTCCTGCTGATACTCCGCTACTTTGCTTAATCCGCTGAAATCCTGACGATAATTTTGCCATAAAATACTGGTCCACTCCGGTATTTTATCTCTTTCCCGCAAAGCGCTCACAAAAGCTTGTGTATCGTGATAGCGATACACAGTCACCGTGGCCGCAGGTACCTTCTGCTTAGCAAATAAATAAGCGCCAAAGGTGGGAGCATCTGTTGTGCTGAATTCCTCCACATCCTTATTCACATCAAAGGTAAACGCGACTTCCTCTTCCGTTGCCGGTGCTGTTTCAAAACTAAAAGTATAATCAGCTGACAGAGCCGTTTCGCTTTTCAGCAAGGGGAGCCCTTTTTTCACGGTAACAGTGTAGAAACACCCGGCCTTAAGCGGACGTTTAGGGACAAAAACCAGGGTTCTTTGGTGCTTTTCAAAGCTTCCTTCCACCTGAGGAGAAATACTAACGTACTTCTGGACCTTATCTACCGAGAAATTATCATGGGAAAGAACAAGCTCAATCCCCGTGTTGACCGGAACATGTGTTGTCTGATCACCGGGTAATGTCCGGACGATCCGAAATTCCCCTTTGGTTTGAAAGGCCCAACTGAACTGTGCACGTCCCTTCCCTTCCGGGTCAAACGCGATCCGATAAACCGTATTCGCAGCCAGCTTTGCCCTCGGAATAATGCGGTATTCCTTACCACCATCCCCTTTATCCAAGGTATAATCAACAGCCGGTTCTATTCTTAAATTCTCTTTTACTATCTTTTCCGCCAGTGGCTTTTCACTGGTCAAAAGGAAACCAGACTCCGTCTCCACCCCGAGTTTATCTTCTTCCATAGCGGTAATCTCTATTACGCCGGCCAGCACAGTTTGACTAGGCGGATTCAATTTCCCTAAGCTCCAGAAAAGCACACTTCCGCAAAGCAATAGGGCCAAAAAGCAAGCAACCATTTTCCCGACCGGTCCGTTCTGAAACCAAGACCGCCAAAAAGGCTCCTTTCGGCAATTACCTTGCACCGCTTCACTTTTTCCTTCGATCCCTTTTTGTATGGCCATCTGTAAAGAACCACGTAATTCTTCTTGAAAACCTGCCCGCAACGGCGCCGTCTCCAATTGCTTTAATCTATTACCAAGCTCATTTTCCCTTTGCGCCAGTTCTTGATCTTGATTAAATTGTTCTTTACTCATGGTCCACCATCCTTTCACGCAAATTACCCAATCCACGATGGAGAAGCTGTTTTACCGAACCCTCTGTCTTGTCCATTATTTCGGAAATTTCCTTATAAGATAAATCTTGGAGATAACGTAACACCAAAGCCTGCTCCTGCATGGCAGGCAAAGCTTGCAGTTCTTCCAGCAATTGTTCCTTTTCCACTTTTAACAATACAGCCGTCTCCGGTGAGGGCTCGTGACTTTCATACTTTTCGGGGTCTTCCCAATCAACCGTCACTCCTCTTTTCCGATAAAGATCACTAATGGCGTTCGAAGCTATCTTGATCAACCAGACTCCTAAAGGAATATTCCGGTACTCATAACGTTCAATGTTTTCCAAGGCCGAAAGAAAAGTTTGTGAAGTAAGCTCCTCGGCATCGGCTTGATTAAAGGTACGATAAAAAATGTAGTTGTAGATTTTCAAAAAGTATGTATCGTAAATTTCTAAAAAAGCCGTTTTATTCCCCTTTATTTTTTTGAGCAGTTCTTTTTCATCAACTGCCGCGGCTTGAAACGCGCTCATTTTTCCCCTCCTCTGTGTACACAGTTCATTAATATAAACGTAGAAACAGACTAAAAGTTACGCCCTTTTTGAAAAATA
>CAZVLC010000053.1:0-1846 GCA_964627885.1 uncultured Peptococcaceae bacterium | reverse complement strand
TTTAATCAGCTTATTTAGCGATTTCCAACCATTCGTTTTTTACCAATAACTCGGCGATTTGTACAGCATTCAAAGCTGCACCCTTCCGTAAATTATCTGCCACTACCCACATATTAAGACCGTTAGTGACCGTATGATCCTTCCTCAGCCTCCCAACAAAAACATCGTTGGTGCCGGAACAATTGATCGCGAGCGGATACACTCCGTTTTGGAAATCATCTACCACCTGTACTCCCGGAGCAGCGGCAAGAATCTTTTTGATCTCAGAAATCTCCGGCAAAGGCTTTTCAGTTTCAATATTGATGGCTTCCGAATGGCAATTAAAAACAGGTACTCTCGCCGCCGTAGGTGAAACTAATATTTCATTATCCTCAAAGATTTTTCTGGTTTCATTGACCATTTTCATTTCTTCTTTGGTGTAGCCATCTTCCAGAAAGACATCAATATGAGGAAGAACATTAAAGGCAATCTGATGTGGATAAACATTGACCTCTGGCTCCTCGCCTCCCAGATAGGCCGCCGACTGTTGTTTCAGTTCCTCAATGGCCTCCCGTCCGGTGCCGGATACCGCTTGATAAGTAGCCACAACAATTCTCTTGATTTTAAACAAATCATGCAAAGGTTTTAACGCAACCAGCATTTGAATACTGGAGCAATTGGGATTGGCAATTAACCCCTGATGATGATGCGCCGCCTCCGGATTAACCTCCGGAATAACCAGAGGAACGGCCGGATCCATTCTATAGGCACTGCTGTTATCAATAACGATGGCTCCCGCCTCGCGAGCAATCGGCGCTAACTCCAAGGCTGCATCGCCACCTGCCGCCATCAAAACAATATCTACACCTTGAAATACTCCGGGCGTCACTTTATTCACCACATAGTTTTTTCCCCGAAACTCAATTGTTTTCCCGTCATTTCTCCTGACCAACGGTACTAAATCAGCAACAGGTATGCTGGATTTTTCGAGCACTTTGATCATTTCTTTACCGACAGCACCCATCCCGACAATAGCTACTTTAAATTCCTTCATTCTATTTCAGCTCCTTCTAGAAATTATCACAAATTTATTTTTAAGTTTTAAATATTATATTGATTCTAAACCTCATTTGTCAATGGTATTTTTAAGTCCTAGCTTTCCTTCTAAATAATCGATAAACTGTTTGGCCGTACGAGCAGAGCGTGCATTGAACCGTAACTCCCATTTCAAGGCACTTTGCCGCAATTCTTCCTGTTCAATATCCAGTCTTCGCTCCGCCGCCAACTTCTCCACGATCTTAAGATAACGTTCCTGATCGGGTGACGTAAACGTCACCGTAATGCCAAAACGATCGGCCAGGGAGAACTTTTCTTGAATTGTATCCATGAAACGCACATCGTCGTTTTCGTTTTGTCCCCCAACCACATTGTGCTGTCTGTCCGCAAAACTTTCCTGGATCAGATGCCGTCGATTAGAAGTAGCATAAACCAAGACATTGCCCGGCCTTTTTTCCAAACTTCCCTCCAGAATAGCTTTTAATTCCCGAAACTGCCCTTCTTCGGCCGAAAAAGACAAATCATCAATAAACAGAATAAATCTTTGGGGACGGCCCACTAGCTTATTAATAATCAACGGGAAATCGTCCAAATCCTGTTTTTGAATTTCAATCAGACGTAACCCTTTTCTCCCATAGCGATTCACCAAGGCTTTCACCGTGGATGATTTTCCGGTACCCCTTTCTCCATAAAGCAATACATTATTGGCCGGGTATCCCGCCAAAAACTGTTCGGTATTTTCAATGACTCTTTTCTGTTCATCTTCGTATTCAAAGAGAGAAGTAAAAGAAACCGGGTCGGGATACTGAAC
>CAZVLC010000052.1:0-8168 GCA_964627885.1 uncultured Peptococcaceae bacterium | reverse complement strand
TCTGGTTTATTCAGGCGCATATAGTAAGAAAGGTACAAGCTCTCACCTGTACCCTTCGTGAAATCGCATGTTCTTTACTTTAAAAGATTCCGCGGGTTAACAAATTTCCCATTTTCGATTACTTCAAAATGTAAATGTGAGCCGGTGCTTTTGCCGGTCGAACCAACCCGTCCGATTAAATCGCCGCGGGCAACTTTTTGCCCCACAGAAACATCCATTTTACTGAGATGAGCATACCGTGTCACCAGTCCCTGCCCATGATTTATCTCCACACAGTTACCATATGTACCTTTCCATGAGGCTCTGGCCACTGTACCGTCTTCGGCGGCTCCCACAGGATCGCCGGTATCTCCATCAATGTCCATTCCGGTATGTCTGGATCCCCCTCGATATTTACCATAAGCCGAGGTGATTGATCCTCTAATGGGCCAACCTAAAGTTCCGCTTCCGCCGCCACTACGCGAAGCCACGATCAATTTCGTGCCCTTCCGCACAACTTTGGTCGCCGGTTCCTGTAATATTGTCTCTTGTAAGGTTTGTTTCTCCATCACCTGGTCATTAGTTTGGGTAATACGATAAGTTACTTTCTTAAGGCCGTTTTCTCCGCTCTTCTTGACCTTTTCCTGCCCCTTCCAAAGTGAGGCATCGTTTTCGTATTCAACCTTAAACGGAATCTTCTCCTCGGTAGTCATGGTCAACACAGAAACAACATTAACCAACGGCTCGGCTTTTTTCAAATTCAACTCTTGCCCTATTTGCAACAATTCCCCTTTCAGGGTTGGATTCATCTCCTGCAATTCAGCTACGGTCAAATTATTATCACGCGCAATTGTCCATAACGATTCACCCTCATTGACACTGTGCTGGACAATTTTTTCTAATCCTGTCACCATGGCCTCTACAGCTTCATCTTTAGTCATTAACTGCTCCGATGTGCTTTTAGCAGGAACAACCTGCACATCATCCTGCAGCTCTACTTTTTCCACGTTAACAGCTGTTTCAGCATCTTTGGCCAATTTTTCCTGATCGTTTTCCTGCGCGTCCTCTTGCGGCAAATAATATGCCTTAAGGTCCTCCAAAGCTTTTTGCGCTTCGGTCTCCGAAGCTAAATAAAGAAGCGGTTTTCCATCAGCCTTAATCGCCCACGTGTTAATGGGCCAATCCAATTCTTCCTTTAAGACGGCGACCAAGTCCTCTCCTTCTAAAATCTGTCCGGCATGGTCCCCCTCTTTCTCAAAAGATAATTCTGAAATTGCTCCCGTAACCTCCATGTCTAATTCCTGAGATAATTCCTGGCGTGCCATCTCCAACGCCTTTTCAACTGCTCTCGGGCTATCTACCAATCCTACTTCCTTTCCATCAGCTAAAAGCAACATCGGTCTTTGTCCAAAAAAGTAATACCCCCCTATTAAACCGACAATTAGGAAAAAGGCTACCCCCTGCCGTGCATATTTAAAAGATTTTCTGCCATCAAATCTTGATTGTATCTTGCTGTTCCAATAAATCTTCACCCGCATACACAATAATTCTATGTAGGATAATCTTTTTTTTGCCATTTGCCCCCAAAGGCATCTCCTGCCTTCCTCCGTATAAGGCCTCCGGGGTTTTCACCTTCCTTCCGTCAACTGCTAAAATATTCTACATCATCATAATTATACTATACTTCTTAAACTTGTTTCAACTAAAGCTTATTCTTTTTTTATTTTCCCTTTTTTGCAGTCTCTTTTTAACTCTATAATTGCCAAAAAGCACAACTATTATACAATTGTATCAACTTACCCCCCGAACGGCTAATCAGGCCGCTGCCTCTGTTATTCCGCGTATACCTCTTGTCCTTGTTGCTCCTCCCAGACTTTAACCTGTAAATAAACGGCATACTCCAAACGGGTTTTTTGCAGCTCGCACCCTAATTCATAAGGCTTTAATAAATCACGGTGAAAATTATAGGCATTAGCATGACACCCACCGCTACAGAAAAATCTAGCCCAACAACCCCGACATTTTTCCTTCTTGAAGACGTGCGCCTGCCGGAAAGTCTGTCGTAATCCCTCATTTTCGACCCCAGTGAAAACATTCCCCATCAAAAAATCTCTGTTTTCCATAAATTGGTGACAAGGATATAAATCACCCGCCGGCGAAACCGCCAGATACTCGTTCCCCGCCCCGCAGCCTGATAACCGTTTGAGCAAACAAGGTCCTTTATTCAGATCAACGTTAAAGTGGAAAAACTTAAAAGGACTCCCCTGATGATAATACTCCAGCCATTTCTGGGCCAAGCGGGCATATTGTTGCTTTAAAACCGGCAAATCCTCTTCCCGTAACGCATAATCATGCTCAGGAGAAGCTACCACCGGTTCTAAAGAGACACGGTCATAACCGTGCTCAACCAAATACATAATATCCTCGCTAAAATCAAGATTGAAATGCGTGTATGTTCCTCTGACATAATATGTTTCCGCTTGTTGCCTCTTGACATATTCGCTAATCCCCCGGTCTACCAGACTGAAGCTCCCCTGCCCGCCGGTAAGCGGCCGCATGCTGTCGTGTACCTGTGGACGCCCGTCAATACTCAAGATTAAGTAAATTTCCTCTTGGTTCAGATAATCAATAATTTCTTCATTTAATAACACGGCGTTCGTAGTTAGGGTCTGTTTCAGGATCTTGCCTGTCTCTTGCGCCTTTTTCTTCCCATACTCAACCAACCCTTTTACCACGGCAAAATTCAAAAGCGGTTCACCGCCGAAATAATCTACCTCAATATGCTGCCGGGAGCCCGAAGCGGCAAAAAGAAAATCCAGTGCTTTTTTGCCTGTCTCCAAGTCCATTAAAGATCTGTCCGCGCCGAAAGGCCCTGTCCCGGCAAAACAGTATTTGCACCGCATATTACAATCATGGGCCACATGCAGGCAAAGTGCTTTGACAACCTTCTCCGCATGCGGCGCATAATGATCCTGCACTTCGTTTTGACTAAATAAAGCACCGGCTTCTACCAACTGGACGAAGCCTGTTTCGAGCTCGGCAAGCGTCTCGGTTCTTAATACTCCCTGTAAGGAGGCTACGGCCCGGCTCAATTCGCCCTCGGCATCTTCCCACGCCCCCAAAAATTCCCAGGCCTCTTTACTCAATGTGTGCACTACTCCACTATTGATATCTAACACAATATAGGTATCTTCTACCGCAAATTTATGAATAAGGGAAAAATCATATGTTAATGCCTCAGACATCTTCCTACCTCCAAAAAAAGAGACCCTTCCGGGTCATGAATGTAAACTTAAGAAGCTAATGTAAACCTCTTTATTGTTGCTTCTGACAATCCTGGTTGCTCACCGTGCAAGATGTCTTACATGCTGATTGACAAGAAGTAACGCACTCGCCGCATCCACCGTGTTTCACAGTTTGCGCCAAATTTTGTTTATTGACAGTTTGAATATGTGCTTTTGTTTTCATCGCCATCCGCCTCCTTTTTCCTGAACGTTCTTAATTATATCACGACATCACTTTGCGGTAAAGACATTGACCCCTGCCTCAAATCATAAATAGTCTGGCTCAAATCGTGACTTGCCGCATCTCCTCAACTGCAAGCTCTACGGCTGCATCTTTGGACTGGTAAGCCGTCTCCCGGTCAAAACCATCCTCCCGCAGGTTTTCAAAAGCGGTCGCAATCATCAGTTTAATTCTATTCAACTGGTTAACCTCGCTTGCTCCCGGGTCATAATCAATCGCCACCAGGTTGGTACCCGGATAGACCCTTTTCAATTCCTTAAGCATCCCCTTGCCGGTAACATGATTGGGTAAACAGGCAAACGGCTGCATACAAATAATATTTTTTACCCCACCCCGAATCAGCTCAATCATCTCCCCAGTCAAGAACCAACCTTCACCGCTCTGGTGCCCTAAGGATACAACGGTAGAAGCCCCTGCGGCTATTTCCCGAATCGATTTAGGCGGATAAAACCGTTTGCTCCGACTTAAAGCCCTCCGGTAAATGCCCTGATAAAAATCGATTACGCGAATAGCCGCTTCACCGCCTAATTTAGCCCAGCCTCTTCCTTGTAAATATTCTGCTTTAACTATCGCATCATAAGCGCAATACGCAAAGAAGTCTAGTAAGGCCGGCATTACTGCTTCTGCCCCTTCCGCTTCTACTACTTCTACCACATTATTATTGGCGGTGGGATGGAATTTTACCAGTATTTCCCCCACTAACCCTACCTTCGGTTTGGCCACGTTATTTATTGCTAATTGATCGAACTCCCGCACAATTGCCTGAACATTTTTGTTGAAAGTACGCAAATTGGCGGTGCGTAAAGCTTCTTTGCCGATTTTTACCCATTTTTCATAAAGCTCATTAGCGGATCCCTTGAACTTTTCATAAGGTCTGACCCGATACAAAACATTCATCAATAAATCGCCGTAGATAATGGCCATCATCGCCTTATGCAACAAGCCTACGGTTAATTTGAAGCCAGGGTTTTTTTCCATCCCGTTCGCATTAAGCGAAATAACCGGAACATGACCCAAGCCGGCATCCGTTAAGGCTTTTCTTAATAAACCAATATAATTACTGGCCCTACAACCTCCCCCGGTCTGGGTAATCATCACGGAAGTGTTCTCCGGATCATATTCCCCGGACTTTAGGGCTTTGACCAACTGCCCAATTACAATAATGGCCGGATAACAGGCATCATTATTGACGTACTTTAAACCTTCGTCAATCGCCTGTGTATCAATGGAGGGGAGTACAACGAGGTTATAACCGGCGAGCCGGAAAGCCTCCTCAATAAATTGAAAATGAATCGGCGACATTTGCGGGACTAGAATCGTATGCTTCTTCCGCATTTCCTCCGTAAACACGATTTTCTGATAGAAGGCATCGCCCCTCTTCTGCCGTTGATAACCGTTTTTTTCTCTTTCCAAAATAGTCGCCTTTAAAGAACGAATTCTAATGCGCGCCGCCCCTAAATTGTTTCCTTCATCAATTTTTAACGTTGTATATATTTTCGAATGGGCATGTAAAATCTCCTGTACCTGATCCGTGGTAACCGCATCCAAGCCACAGCCGAAAGAGTTCAATTGCACCAGTTCCAGATCATCCTGTTCGGCCACAAAGCTTGCCGCCGCATAAAGCCGGGAATGATATGTCCATTGATCAACCACCCTTAAGGGCCGCTGCACTTCTCCTAAATGAGCCACCGAATCTTCGGTCAACACCGCTAACCCCAAGCTATTAATCATCTCGGGGATACCGTGGTTAATCTGGGGGTCAATGTGATAAGGTCTGCCGGCTAAGACTATTCCCTTCAGCCCTTTCGCTTTCATCAAGCGCAACGCGGCTTCCCCCGCCCCTTGCATCTCTTTTTTAAAAGCCGCCTGCTCCTTTTGTGCAGCCACGATGCTTTCCTGGATTTCCTTGGTGCTGATCCTAAATCCTTTTAGGGCGGCCGATAGCCCCTTGCATAAGCTTTTCTCATCATCTAAGGACAGAAAAGGCTTCAGAAAAAGAATGTCTTTTTCGCGGAGCACATCCACATTATTTTTAATAACCTCGGGATAAGAAACCACGATCGGACAATTAAAATGATTGTCCGCTTCCTTCTGCTCTTTTTTCTCATAGGTAATACAGGGGTAGAAAATAGTCTTAATCCCCTTCTCAATCAGGTTCATAATATGACCGTGTACCATTTTTCCGGGATAGCAAACCGATTCCGACGGAATTGTTTCAATTCCTTTTTCATAAATCTTGTTGGAGGATCGGTCTGACAACTCAACCCGAAACCCTAAATGGGTAAAAAAGGTAAACCAAAACGGATAATTTTCATAGAGATTTAAAACGCGTGGAATCCCCACAAGCCCCCGTGGTGCATCAGCAAGCGCTAAAGGCTGATACGCAAAAAGCCGCTGGTATTTGTCTCGGAAAAGATTCGGCAACAATTGCCCTTTGGTACTCCCGCCCGCTCCTTTTTCACATCTGTTCCCGGAAATAAAGCTTTCACCGTTCCGGAATTTATTAATTGTCAGGATACAACTGTTCGAACAGCCTTTACAACGGGAAACAGTTGTATCCAACCGAAAATCCTGTAATTGAGCGCCGTTTACCAATTGGGAAACGTAACCCGGCACATATCTTTCTTGGGCAATCAGCGCCGCCCCAAAAGCGCCCATAATCCCGGCAATATCCGGCCTAATCACTTCACGTCCGGAGAGTATTTCAAAACTACGCAGAACCGCGTCATTATAAAACGTCCCACCTTGCACGACGATTCTTTGCCCTAACTCTTCGGCATTTCTGAATTTAATTACTTTAAACAGCGCATTTTTGATGACGGAGTAGGATAGCCCTGCCGAAATATCTCCTACCGTCGCCCCTTCTTTTTGAGACTGTTTAACCTTAGAATTCATAAACACGGTACAACGGGAGCCGAGATCAGCCGGATTTTGGGCTGAAAGGGCCGCTACGGCAAATTCCTCAATCTTCATGCCCAAAGAACTGGCGAACGTGTCCAAAAATGAACCACAACCGGAAGAGCATGCTTCGTTCAGAAGAATACTGTCAATGACGTCATATTTAATCTTGAGGCACTTCATGTCTTGCCCGCCGATATCCAGAATGAAGTCTACCCCCGGGCAAAAGTGCCCCGCCGCTTTAAAATGAGCCAATGTTTCTATTTCGCCGATATCAACCCGCAAAGCAGCCTTAATCAAGCCTTCGCCGTAACCGGTCACCGTTGAATTAACAATTTTCGCTTCTGAAGGCAAGACCTGATACAATTCTTTTAAAGCCTTGATGGTCGATTTCAGCGGACTTCCTTCATTACTCCCGTAGTACGTATAAAGAAGGGCCCCTTCCTCATCAATTAAGGCCACCTTGGTAGTAGTGGAACCCGCATCAATCCCCAAAAAACAATTGCCGGCAAAAGTAGCCAGTTTCCTTCTCTTCACCATGCTTTCGCGGTGTCTTTCCTGAAATTGCCTATATTCTGCCAGTTCTGAAAAGAGTGGCCCCAGACTATTCGTTTCCCCTGCTGTCAGATTCCCGAAGTTTTGCACATCATCCATAATGGTTTTATATAAAACCGGCTTTTCATCCAGTGAAGACAAAGCTGCCCCCAACGCCACAAAAAGCTGCGGACTTTCGGGAATAATTACTTGCTCAGGAGTTAAATGTAAAGTATCAATAAATCTGTTCCTTAACTCCGAAAGAAAATATAATGGACCGCCTAAAAACGCCACCTTCCCTTTAATCGGCCTCCCACAGGCTAATCCGCTGATCGTTTGGATCACGACGGCTTGCAAGACGGATACGGCAATATCCTCCTTTGCTACCCCTTCATTCAAAAGGGGCTGTACGTCGGTCTTCGCAAAAACGCCGCAACGGGCCGCAATCGGATAAATTACCTGATAATTCTTCGCCAGTTCATTGAGCCCACTGGCGTCAACTTTCAATAACGTAGCCATTTGGTCAATAAAAGACCCGGTACCCCCCGCGCAAGTACCGTTCATCCGTTGGTCAACACCATCATTAAAATAGGTGATTTTGGCATCTTCGCCGCCTAATTCAATCGCCACATCCGTTTCCGGATAAAAAGTTTTGACCGCTTTAGTCGCCGCAACTACTTCCTGCGTAAAAGGGACACCGATGCTCCGGGCAATACTCATTCCCCCGGAACCGGTAATCATCATCGCAACTTTAGTATCCTTAATAACTTTCGAAGCATCCCGCAGAATTTGCATTAGTTTCTGCTTAATATCCGCATAATGCCGCTCATATTTGCTATAAATTATCTCCTGCTGCCCATTAAGAATAACTAATTTGACGGTCGTAGAACCAATATCAATACCGACATGAAAGATATTGCTCATTTAACCTCACAGCAGATCTGCTGTGTTCACCTCCCTTAACTTTTGAAGAAGGGCAATAACTCTCTATTTTTTCTCTTTCGTCTTCTCTACCTTTATCTTCACTCTATCTTTAATCTTATCTTTATCTTTAAATATTGTATATTGCAATACGAACCCGACTGAATGCCGGGTTCGTCATTTTTGTAGTTGGAGCGGGTGAAGGGAATCGAACCCTCGCCGCCAGCTTGGGAAGCTGGAGTTCTACCATTGAACTACACCCGCATTTTAAAACTTGTATTTCAAATGGTGGGCAATGAGGGAATCGAACC
>CAZVLC010000051.1:0-8190 GCA_964627885.1 uncultured Peptococcaceae bacterium | reverse complement strand
AAAAAGCCCGAGACGATTAACCCGGACCTGGCGTTCATCCGCCATAACCATTACCGCCGTAAAAAACCGGTTGATCGGCTCAGCTAAATCAGCCAAGGTTATGATTACCTCTTGATAATCTCTTTTTTCCGCCAATGAGCCAATCTTCACTGTGGCTTTATTCAAGGCAGCGAAAAGCTCTTTTTCGGTATCATCCACAAAGAGAGCCGGATCGATCTCCCCTTCCTCTTTCTTGGCGGCCAAATTATAAGCTCGCGTAAAAGAGCGCAGGAGTTCTTGATATTTTTCGTGATCTTTCATTGTGGTTAATGCTTCCGCTCTGGCTACTGTACTGAGGAGATCTCCATAATCTACACCTAAGACAGCTTCAATTACATCATACCGATGTCCTTTTTCAGCAAGAATATTTTTTAAACGCGCTTGGAAAAATTCTTTGATTTTAGCCGCAGTTGGCGTTCCTAAACAATTCTCGGCCACAACTCCCTGATAATTCTCCAAAGCCAGCCCAATTAATTCATCGAGGCGCAGCTCCAAACCATGTTGCAACAAAATTAAGCAAACACCTAACGCCTGTCTTCTTAAAGCATAAGGATCCTGCGAACCGGTCGGTTCAATCCCAATTGCAAAACAACCGGCCAGTGTATCCATTTTATCGGCTATGCTGACTAAAGCCCCCGCCTGACTTGCGGGGAGTAAATCACCGGCAAAACGTGGTTGATAGTGTTCGAGAATCGCCTGGGCTACTCCCTCGCTTTCGCCGGAGAGGCGTGCATAATACCGACCCATGATTCCTTGCAGCTCCGGAAATTCGTAAACCATATTCGTAACCAGATCCGCCTTCGCCAATTCGCTGGCCCGCAACGCATCCGCAGTAATGTCCGGTTGGACCGCGACCTTTTCGGCCAGCCTTTTTACCAGCTGCGTAATCCGCACCGTTCTTTGCGCAATAGTGCCCAGGCTTTCCTGAAACACTACTTTTTGCAGGCGAGGTAGATATTCTTCTAATTTGCGTTTCTGGTCTTCTTCCCAGAAAAAGCGTGCATCGGCTAAACGAGCCTTCAAAACCTTTTCATTCCCAGCCTGCACAATCTCGAGATGCTCGGCATTGCCGTTCCGCACCGTAATGAAATATGGAAGTAAACGGCCATCCTCCCCCCGCACCGGGAAATAACGCTGATGCTCTCGCATTGGAGTGATAATCACTTCTTCAGGCATTTGCAGATATTCTGGGACAATATTCCCTGTTAACGCCGTAGGCCATTCTAATAGGTAGATAACCTCCTCCAATAATTCGTCATCTTCCTCTACCTGACCTTGTACCTGTTCCGCCTGAGCCTGAATCTGCCGCCAACATTCCGCCCTTCTCGCTTCCTGATCCACAAGAACGAAATTCTCCTGCATCTGGGCAAGGTATGTTTGGGGACGAGTAATTTCCGGATCTTGCTTCCCTAAAAAGCGATGCCCCCGGCTGATTTTTCCTGCCTGCAGCCCGGCTATTTCGACCGGAATTACTTTTTCATCAAGTAAAGAAACCAGCCACCTTAGCGGACGGGCAAAACGCATCTCCAAACTGCCCCAACGCATCGGTTTGGGAAAGTTTAAGCCGGTAATCAGCTGCGGGATAATTTCAGTTAAAACGTCCTCTACTGGTCTTCCTTTTACTTCCTTCTGCGCAAAAACATATTCACCGTTCCCTGTTTCTTTAACAATTAGACTTTCTAAGGGTACCCCCTGGGAACGAGCAAAGCCCTGCACAGCTTTCGTCGGCTGCCCTGCACCATCAAAAGCGGCCTTTTTTGCCGGTCCACGAACCTCCTCCCGGAGATTCTCCCCATAAGCCGCTATTTCTTCCACATAAAGCACAATACGACGCGGAGTTCCCATTGTCTTGAGGAACTTATAGCCAATTCTTTGCTCCTGAAGCTTTCGGGCTGCAGCAGCTTGCAAATCAGCCAATGCACCGTTCATAAACTTTGCCGGTATTTCTTCAGTCCCAATCTCCAACAGATAATCTGCCATGTTATTTTACCTCCCCTGCCCCGGTTGTTCCCGTTTTTTCGGCTGTTCCGGTTGTTTCATCCGTTCCGGTTTTTCCCGTTTTCATTAAAGGATAGCCTAACGCTTCCCGCTGCGCCACATAACCCTGGGCACACACTTTGGCCATATTCCGGACACGGGTAACAAAACCGGTACGTTCAGTCACACTGATAGCGCCCCGTGCCTCCAGTAAATTGAACGTATGCGAACATTTCAGCACATAATCGTAAGCAGGCTGAACAAGTCCTTTGGCAATGACACGCATGGCTTCCTTTTCATAGGCATCAAACAACTTAAAAAGAAGCTCTGTATCCGCTACCTCAAAATTATAGTGCGAATAGTCCACCTCTCCCTGATGGTGAACATCGCCGTAAGTAATCCCGTTTACCCACTCGATCTCATAAACACTTTCCTTTTCCTGAATAAACATTGCTAACCGCTCAATCCCGTAAGTAATTTCCGCACAAACCGGGTGACAATCAATACCGCCGCACTGCTGGAAATACGTGAACTGAGTTACCTCCATCCCATCGAGCCATACTTCCCAGCCCAAGCCCCAAGCTCCTAAAGTGGGAGATTCCCAATTATCCTCCACAAAGCGGATGTCATGCTCCAAGAGGTCAATCCCCAATACCCGCAAGCTATCCAGATAAAGCTCCTGCACATTATCCGGAGACGGCTTTAAGATAACCTGATACTGATAATAATGCTGCAAGCGATTGGGGTTTTCCCCATAGCGGCCATCCGTTGGGCGACGAGACGGCTCCACATAAGCCACGTTCCACGGTTCCGGCCCTAAAGCCCGTAAAAAAGTGGCCGGATTCATGGTTCCTGCCCCTTTTTCCATATCATAAGGCTGTTGAATAATACACCCATGGTCTCCCCAAAATTTATTCAGGGCTAAAATAATCTCCTGAAAATTCATTTTCATTCTTACTGCTTCACTCCTTTTTCCATTATCTTAACTTGAATTAATACCTTAGTATTTCCCTATGTCTTAATAAAAAAGCCTCTCATCTCTGTAGCCATAAGCTACAGGGACGAGAGGTTAATCCCGCGGTTCCACCCTGTTTGATCCTCGTCATCAAGATGCCTTGCCTCTAATGAACGAAGATCCTCTTTTCTTAATCGGTTCAGGGCGCCTTGTTATCTGCGGTCCTTGGTCAGGCTTCCACTATCCCCGACTCGCTGAGTGTACCTCCGGCAGACACTCTTCCCCTCATCACCGATTCTCCATTTTTCATAATGATTACCTACTTAATTCTAGCCTTAAATCTACCAAAACCATGATGCTTTGTCAACAGCTGAAGAAGGCTACTCTTCTTTTTCGTTACCATTATCTTTACCCGCTCCGCTACTGGACTCTTCTAAAAACTTTAGATCGTGTTTCTCCACCTTCCCGTCTGGACGGACAATTTCCAAGCTGTAATTCGCCACTAAAGCCGCGACCGTCCCCACTACCCCCAAAACAGCCAGGATCGGGCTGAGAAAAATTCCCCCTACCCCAATCGCACCAACTGTTGCGGGTATTTCTACGACCACATTATCCTCTTTTTTCAACCTCACCTTTGTCACATTGCCTTTTTTAATAATTTCTTTAATGTAATCTACTAATTCCCGGCCCTTTTGTTCTACTTTGTCATCCCATTTCTTATTAGGCCCTTCGAGATTAATTAAGGCTTGAACTACATCTCCCCCTGCTTGATCCAACGCATCCTTGGCTTCCTTGTATGTAACACCTAATCTTTCCCTGAGTAAATCAATCTTTTCCAGTTCATCCATGTCAAAAACCCTCCTTTTACTCTTCATAGAAATGTATAATATTATTATTTACCGTTTTAGCTTTTTTGAGCCCTTGTGATCTCTTTGAGAATCGGACGTGACTTGAGAGGCCTTTCCAATTGCCTTAACAAATACTTTTCAAGAGCCTCATCAAGAATACGCATTCCTCCGCCGGAAATCCTCAGCCTTTTCAGCTTGCTAAGTTCCAATTGGTATAATTGCGGCCATACTCCCAGCACTTCTCTAGTGAAAAAGACTACTTCCCCCTGCCGGCAGGCGGAACATAAAGCTCCTCCTTTCTCCGGCGAAAAAACAATTTCCTCCCCTTCCGGCAAATCAACGCCGCAAGATACACAGTGTTCTAAATCAGGCATATAACCCAGCTGCAAAAGTAGCTTCAGTTCTAACGCTCTCATCCCAAGCTCGTTATATTCTAGGGCGAGAAAATGGAACCCGGCCAAGGCTAGCATAAATAGCTTTACATCTCTCTCGCCCTCTGGAACGAAGGCATCCAACAATTCCCCCCAATAACAAGCGGCGGTCATGGCGGCCATATCCTCGTGCCCGCCACTAAAAGCTTCTAAACACTGACTTTGCGAGACAATATCCAAGTTACGTCCTTCATATATTAGCATCTCGTTATACGTAAACAACTGTACTCCGCCCCGCAAACTACTGTTACTTTTCCTGACCCCCTTCGCAATTGCCATTACTTTCCCTTTTTTTTGCGTAAGTAAGGTTAAGAGGCTGTCTGTCTCGGCAAATTTTCTGCTTCTTAATACTAAAGCCTTTGTCCTGTAAAGGCCCATCTCCTCTTACTCCATTCCATTATTAATTCACGATCGTTCAGGGCATCCTTCTATTTCTAATCTTTTCCCCAGTTTTAAACATCTGTAATTTATCATCATCAACTTCCCGAAAAATTAGATAAGCACCAATATTCCCGGTTGCTAAAAAATAGTCCCAAAAAAGCTTACTCTGTTGCATTTGCTTACTTTCCTTTCGTCAAAATTTTTCTGTTCTTTCTAGTCTTACACCTCCCGACTCTCCTATACTGGTCTTTTTTTCCCATACTATCCATTCTAATTATAATCGAAACTGGCAAAAATAACAAAGAGTCAGTAAAAATTTATTAAAGTTTTACTGACTCTTCATATTCCTGAATTATTTTCACTCCACTGCTGGTCCCAAGCCGGCTTGCTCCTGCTAATAAGAGTTTTTCCGCTTGCTGCCAGGTTCTAATTCCGCCTGAAGCTTTTACCTTTACCTTATCGCTAACAACGTCCGACAGTAATCGTACATCCTCCACTGTTGCCCCACCACCGTTAAAACCGGTGGATGTCTTGACAAAATCGGCACCCGCCTTCACGACCAGCTCACAGGCCACCCTTTTTTCTTCCGCAGTAAGTAAACCCGTTTCAATAATCACTTTCACAATCTTCCGCTCCGGGAAAGTCCGGGCTACCTTGACCACTTGCGCAAGATCATCATAAGCATCATTATATCTGTGCTCCTTCAACGCTCCAAGCGGAATTACCATATCAACCTCCGCCGCTCCTGCTCGAAAAGCCCTATCCGCCTCAAATGCTTTTACTTCACTGGCGTTTGCCCCCAAAGGAAAGCCAACCACAGTCGCAACCAAGACAGCCGAATTTTGCAATTGAGCCACACAAAAAGGAACATAACAGGGAAGCACGCAAACGGCTTTAAACCCTATTTCCTTGGCCTGCCCGCATAAATGTATATAATCTTTCTCCATGGCGGCAGGATTAAGTAAAGTATGGTCAATGCTCTGGATAACTTCCTGCAAGATGAACACAAAATTACCTCCTCTATCTGGAAACCTCAATTCCGATGGTATGTCTTACAAAAGATACATGATAAGTACAGTAGCCAAAGTGGAATAAATCAATAAGCCCGTAATATCAATTGCCGTCGAAATAAACGGGGCCGAAGCAACCGCCGGGTCAATCCCTAGTTTCCGGAACGTGAGCGGAACAAAAGCACCCATCGCCGCAGCCGTCAACATATTGCCGGCCATGGCCAGCCCTACCACAACACCGAGCATCGGCTTATTCTGCCACCAAGTGGCAATCCCGCCCACAAAAACACCTAAAACAAGTCCGATCAGTAGTCCTACCAATGCTTCCCGGCAAACAATCCTCCAGGCGTCTTTTCCCTTAATTTGCCCCGTAGCGATACCCCTTACCGTTACCGTGGAAGACTGCGTTCCCACATTACCACCCATTCCCGTTAACAACGGAATAAAAAAGGCTAAAGCCACAACGGCATTAAGCTGATCAGCAAATCCACTTAAGATCCGCCCTGAGACAAGTCCGCCCAACATCGTCACAAAAAGCCAAGGTAAACGAGCTTTTAAAGAAGTGACAACCCTCCAGATCGAATTATCTTCATCTTCTTCCTCTTCACCGGGAGCCCCGGCTAAACGAAAGATATCCTCTGTTACTTCCTCATGGATAACATCAATAACGTCATCAACCGTAACAATTCCCAAAAGCTTGCTGTTCTGGTCGATTACCGGCACGGCCAGAAAATCATACTTGGATACTATCCGGGCTACCTCTTCCTGGTCCATCTCCACCGGCACACTGACAACCTTCCGGTGCATAATATCTTTGATTAACGTGGCGGGTGAAGCAATAATTAATTCTCGTAGTGAAATTACCCCAACCAACTGATTTTGCTCATTGACCACAAAAACATAATAGATTGTTTCCGCATCGGGGGCAATTTGCCGCAAGGTATCAATAGCCTGCGCAGAGCTAAAATATTCTTTAATGGACACATACTCCGTAGTCATCAGTCCGCCGGCTGTGTCAGCTTGATAAGTAAGGAGTTCCTTTACTTCTTTACGGTCTTCCTTCTCAAACAAATTTAAATATTGGGTCTGTTCACGGTCGGAAAGCTCGCCCAACAAGTCTGCCGCATTGTCAAACGGCATTTCTTCTAAAATTTCCGAAGCCTTTTTCTTATTTAAATTCCCCAGTAATCTTAATCCCAATTCCGAATCTACTTCATTAAGCACCAACGCGGCAGTTTCATCATCCAACAAAGATAAAAGCCACTGCTGTGTCTCCTCCGCAGAGATTTCCTCCAGTAATTCGGCGATATCGGCTGCCTGCAGCTGAGCTAAAAAGCGAGCCGTATTCTCGGTATCTTTTTGTCCAATAAACCCTTCCAGTTCTGTCAAAAGATATTTCTTTTCCTCAGTCATTCTGCTTCCTCCTTTGCTTCACCGCAAGCAGAACAAAGGATAAGAAATAAAAATGACAAAACATTAATCTTCCTTCATTCTTCTTCGGTGGATATGCTGTTTTGCTATCCCGTTAAAACATCGACTAGGGGGGTACGAGTCCACCAATCTCACCTCTTTCACAAAATGTATCCTAACTGTTCTTTGCTACTAAACAACACAATATCAACTCTTTAACACTATTGTCAAGAAAAAAATTGCCGCGTTTATCCACAGAAAAAAATTGCCTCAGAAAGCTTCTAAGGCAACTAATACCACCGTATATCACTAATCCAACTTCAATTTATCCTTAATTGACCCCAAAGCATTCTTGAATACAAAAATAGTCTTTCAAAATTTAATCTTCTTACGAAGCCCCTCTAAATTTACTTTACTCTTTAAGGAATTCAAATCAGCTAGAGCATTCTTTATTGAAGCCCCGTGCAATAGCTTATCTTTAGCCCCTTTAAAAGAGAAATTATTCAAGCTGTTTTGCAGCTTAGTGCCTAACATACATAAGCTCCCGCCAAAACACGCACTGCTTGCCTTTTTTTCACTGCCTTGCTTTGTTATTGTATTCAATGTCGTTACCGTTATATTTTGGCTTAATCCGTCCGCAGTACGATTAAATGAGTCGAGATTGACCATTTTCAACCAATTAACCAGTATATTATTCCCTCTCTCAATAGTAGTCTTTGATTTCGTTTTTTTAATCGTCTTGGGCGTTGTAATCGTAATATTCTCACTTAACTGTGATGGATTACCCTTCTGATCATGAGCAAATACCGATATGTTGTACGTTTTTTCGGGTTCCAACCAATTAATATCGATTTCATTATTTTTGATCTCTTTCCCGCTTTTATTTCCGTTGATAAAAACCCCATATTTAAGGTTGTTCTCAGGCTCTACGCCTAAAAACCTATTGCGAATTGTACTAACCGAACAAACCCGATCATCAAGGGAAGCCTTCCAGCTTACCTTTACAGAACCAGAATTAAGATCAAGTACTTTTAAATTTGTAGGCTTGGTGGGACCTACAGTGTCATTCTCAACAATATATATACTTTTTACATTACTATAGTTTGAAAAATTATCGCCCTTAAACGCCTTTACTGTAT
>CAZVLC010000050.1:6126-8204 GCA_964627885.1 uncultured Peptococcaceae bacterium | reverse complement strand
ATCTGCCGAAATCCCGGTAAGATAGCTCTGCCCATGTTGTAAACCGATTACCTTCGCTTGGTTATTTTCGATCCCAATTACCCCAAAGCCCTTTTGTGCGCACAATAAAGCCAAGGGCAACCCCACATAACCAAGCCCCACTACCCCTATCCGGGCTGTTTTTTCAACTATTTTCCTCTCTAATATCATCTTCTGTCCACTCCTAACCACCCAACTCTGCCCACCTGTGTAATGCTTTGACCACAGTCTGAACCGTTTCTTCGGATATCAACGGCCAGATTGGCAAAGACAATACTTCCTGCGTGGCTAATTCCGCTTCCGGTAAAGGCTTTGCCCCCGAACAATAGAGCGGTAGCTGATGCAGAGGATGCGGATAATATACCGTTGTCTGGATTCCTTCCCCAGCGAGATATTGTTGCAGTTGCTCCCGCTTTCCCTGCCTAATTCGCAAGGTATATTGATGATAAACGTGTTTACCGTCCGGGCTTTCCCAAGGAGTAACAATCAGCCTTGTCCCGGCTAAATCAGCTAACCGCTCCGTATAAAGATGAGCGGCTCGACGCACCAGATTGATCCATTCCTCCAGATGCGGTAGTTTGACCCGCAACACCGCAGCTTGCATCTCATCAAGGCGCGAATTATACCCCAGCACCTCATGATAATATTTGTGCTTACTGCCATGTACCCGTAACAAATGGGCCTTTTCCGCGATCTCAGCCGAATTCGTGGCAATAAGCCCGCCATCCCCCAGCCCACCCAGCCTTTTCGTCGGAAAAAAGGAATAACAGCCTACATCCCCGATCGTACCTAACTTCTTTCCTTTATACTCGCCGCCAAAAGCTTGGGCTGTATCTTCAATAACTTTAAGGCCGTTTTGCGCGGCGATCTTCAGCAAAGAGCCTAACTCAGCCGCCTGCCCATATAAATGCACTGGTAAAATGGCCTTTGTGCGGACAGTAACCGCTCCTGCCACTAACTCCGGAACAAGGTTAAAAGTGTGCGGATTAATATCAATAAAAACAGGTGTCGCCCCGACCCGGCTAATAGCTTCTGCCGTGGCAAAAAAGGTAAAAGGAGTGGTAATCACCTCATCACCAGGACCGATATCGACACACTGCAAAGCAATGACTAAAGCATCGGTCCCGGAATTAACCCCTACCGTATACTTCACTCCTAAATAAGCGGCTGCTTCCTTTTCGAATGCCTCCACCTGTGGCCCGAGAATAAATTGCCCCGTTTGCAGAACAGCTTCCACTGCTGCCATGATCTCTGTCCGAAGCAAAGCAATTTCCGCCTGTAAATCCACCTGAGGGACCATTTTTCAGCCACCACCCCCTAAACACACCAACTTAGTACAATCCCGTGCAAACATACTTTTGACCGGATAACCCGGTATGGGCAATTAAATCAAGTGCCGACAAACCGGCAATAAAGGGGTCGTCACCCTGTGGATACTCGGGCGAAAAGAAATTCTGATAAAGCAACTTAATCCCCACTGCATTAAAAGCCTGGGGATCGTTATATGCTTTTGCTCCTTGCCCGGAGAGATATGTATCGGCCCCAAGTTCCCGACAAATGGTAATAATCCGCTCACTTTTTGCCCTATCAACCCCACCCAGTGATGATGCCGTCAAGATGGGGGTATTAATCCCCAAGAGATTGGCCAAAACCTTTATCAACTCCATATTTATAGAGACGAGCTCCAACCACGTACCGGTGAAAATTGTTTCCAAACGTTCGGCTAAAAGCGAATAGTATGGCGTACGTCCATAAAAATGACGAAGCAGTAAGCTTTGCCTCTTTAAATTTTGGGCCGGCTCAAACAACTTTACCTCGTTAATCTGTTGCGTATACTTGCCCTTGATTACCGGCACAGTCAACCAGACTGCTTCGCCTTGCGGAGACTTTACCCGAGTGCGATTACAAAATCCCCGCCGTGGATACTGCACATTATCCAATAAAACAAAAACATCACAGGCCGCCATTTTACGAAAAAAACCCAGCCACGGGAAATAGTTCGGTTGATGAACAGCAACTATCATTTTAATTCACCTTTTTGCTCCTCTTTTTGTTCCTCT
>CAZVLC010000050.1:0-6026 GCA_964627885.1 uncultured Peptococcaceae bacterium | reverse complement strand
TCACCACAATTGCTGCGGCTATTTCCCGACTTACCCGTTCCGCAATCCGCACGGCTTCCTCCGCAGTATCACCATGTGTAATACAATAACCGGGAGCTACCGCAAAACTATGATATTCCGGAATGACATCACCCGGCTTCACCATAAGCTTAATTTCATATAAGCCCTGGGAGGAAAACTGAGACAAATCCGGGACACTCTGCACAACACCAGGCGGTAACGTAAGAAAATGTTGACAAGCACCACGCTGGAAGCGCGGAAGAATATCCGGTGGAAATCCCAAACAAACATCAATCGCCGCTTGAATCAGATTGACACCCAAAGCCAAAGGAATCAGCCGGGAATTGACACAGATCCCTCCCAGCCGGGGACTTAGCTCAAGCAGCTTCGGCCCATCCGAAGAATGACGTAACTGCAAATGTACAGGGCCGAGGGTAATCCCCATGGCTCGTATAACCTCATCGGCAAGAGCACTAATCTGCTGCACTACCAACTCCGGCAAAGCAACAGGAAGATTGATGTGATGATATGTACAATAAGGTGGTTCGGTCGGCTTCCCAGTTATAATCGTCACAATATGCACCTTACCGTCCACCACAAATATTTCTACCCCGCCCCCCAGGAAAACCGCCTGCACAAATTCTTCGATGACCCAGCTCTTGGCTTGCGAAAAGGAAGCGGCCCGTTCTAAAGCCCAATCTAAATCCGTCCATTTCTCTACCTTGCTTACCCCAAGGCTGGAATGACTATCAGGCGGTTTAACGACAACGGGTAACCCCAACTGCGCAACCGCTTTTTCGGCTTCTTGCTTTGTCCGACAGATATAATAGCGGGGAGTGGGGAGCTGATGTTTTTCCATAACCCGATGAATGCATATCTTATTGGTACAGCACTCGGCAACCTCCACCGGGATGCCCGGTAGTCCCAGATTGTGCGCAACTACTGCGGAAGTCCGCGCCCCCTGTTCCGAACCCATTGACATAACCCCATCAATCCGGTAAAGGCGTCCGGCTTGCGTACACTGAACCAAATCACCGGTACTAATCGTCAAAGGAACATCCGCCCAGCGGAGCCCGGGAGCATACGAATTCTGATCTACCGCCACTACCTTCAACCCCAGTTTTTTGGCAGTAAGTACAGCCGGCTCTTGAACATGACCGGCTCCGATAATCATGATCGTTTTTCCCGCATATCGGTCCGGATGCAAATTAAGCGCAATCATCATTTTCTCCTTTTCTTCCGCTGTCTCAGAGCATACTGCATACTTACACTTGCTTTAAACAAAAAAGGAGATCAGCCGCCCTTTTATCGTAAGTGTGTTTTGCCAGTATTTCAGCCTGCCCATTGGCGGCAACCTCCTGACGTTCTTTTTCATGGGCGAGATAATGATCAACTAAAGCCAAGGTTTCTTCTGCCGAACCCGACATTACTAAATGATGGCGATGAGTAAATAACCGTTCAACCGCTGGTGTACGGGAAGTTAATTCAAAAGCGCCACTCCCCATAATTTCAAAAGTGCGCGAAGTAACCTGCGTCGGATATTGGTTCTGGTTCTGAAGATTTAACACAATCTTACCCAACCCATAGAGCCGAAAAGTATCTTCAAACGGAACAGCCCCTATATAGCGTATGTTATTGTGAGGGTTCGCCAAAGGAGCTTTGCTCCAACCTCCTCCGGCAACCAATACCTCATATTTTCTTTCCGCCAAAGGCTTCAGCAGCATTTCGGTACTCTTCCAGCGAAAATACTGAGGGTAGCGCCAAACTTGATACGAATTGGCCACCAAAACAATATCTACCTTTGCTGTTTTTTCCTCCTGCTCCTCGGCGCTCTCTTTTCCAAAGGCGGGATTATAGCCAAAATCTAAAGGAAAGGCGGGAAATCCCTGTTTTTGATAAAAGGGAATACAATCCGCATTAATCGTAAACACAACATTGGGCTGTACCGCCTTAACCATTGGTAAAGACCATTTTTTGAACCAGGTGATATCTTCTGTAGCCCAGTAAACATGCAGGCAATGAAAACTGCGTGCCATTTTTTTAATCAACGCACGTTTTTCCGCACGCATATATTCATGAACCCAACCAACAGTAATGAGCAACTCCGGTCTGAACGCTTCCATGACTGCCCCTAAACTTTCCTTTTCCACCTTTTTGACGATCATGACGTCATGCCCTAAATGACGAAAACCCCACGGCAAGCCATAAAGCCAAACCGGATGCTCATTCAAATAAAGAATCCTCATCGTTCCTGTTCTCGCTTCGCCATATTGTGCTTTTCTTTTAAAAGCACTGCGCCGGTGGTACGGGCGGGCAAACACCAGGTAAAGTAATGCAAGGGGCCGGAACACAGAATCCATAACTGGGAACGAGTAACTGCACCCGTGAAAGGCATTTCAGCACAATGCACAATTGCAAATCACATTGCAGCATTACTTCCGCAAGAGGAGTGACCGGAGTAACAGGCGTAACCTGCTGCACTTGCATATCCTCCGGTACCTGGTTATCTAAGGGTATTACATCAGTAACGACACATTGGCAGAATAATAAGGTACTCTCACTGCAGTCAATTTCGGTTCCTTCCGGGCAACAAAGCGTAACTGTTTTGGGAAACAGAAAAACACGCTCCACTTGCTCGGTTGGATCTTCCGGATTAGTTAAAGTAAGGGGAACCCTAATTAACACCGTAATCGTAAAAAATCCGGTGTCATTAATCGGAGTCTTGCTAATTTCCTCACAGGATATTTCTTCTCCCTCCGTCAGAGCGCATGGTACTACGTCTCCGACTTCCACCATATTAAAGAACTCGGTAACAATTGTAGTCTGGCTACGATCTTCTATCTGGAAACAGCTATCATACACTTTATCAACTACAATGCACTCGATTCTCGTTGGAGGTGGGCAACCTTCCGGCGGGCACTGGCCTGGAATAATTTGTTGAATATATGCCTCCTCAGCCATCTTCATCCTCCCTTTCCTTTCTTACCAATATAAATTGGGATTTCTCTTCTTGTACATCATATGGTTTTCACTATTAAAAGGTTACATCTCTAGTAATTTTTGGCCAGCTTCCTCCAGAAGGGCAATTACCGGTAGAGCACTATAACCATCAGACAACGGCCGAACACGTGTACTAACACATTCCAAAAAATGATGGCACTCATTTAATAAAGGCTCCGCACGCTCTTCAAAAATCACTTCACAACCCTCATCCTTAACTACCAGATCCTGCTCAACGCACTTTTTATGTAAAACCAGCTGGCGTTGTATTTCATCGTAAACCAACATGGCTTCAGAACCAATAATTGTTAACCGACGCCGTGGTTCCGGCCACAACCAAGACACATGAAGATGGGCCGTTACTTCATTCGCATAATGCAAATGAAGATAAACGTCGTCCTCAACTTTTCTTTTTTTTGAGAGCGCACATTGACCGATTACGGTACATTTTTGGGGATGTTTCTCTAATAAATAAAAAAGCACTGCCAGATCATGAACACCGAAACTCCAGAGAACATTTTCCAAAGTACGCACTGTTCCCAACTTTAAGCGCTCCTGGCTATAAATCAACGGAGTCCCAATAATGCCGGAAGCAAGACAATTCTTAATTTTGCGGATCACAGTTTGATAAAGGAGTAAATGCCCCACCATTAAAATCCGCTCTTTTTTTGCGGCAATTTCCACTAATTCGGCTGCTTCTTGCCTAGACAAGGCTAAAGGCTTTTCCACCAGCACATCTTTGCCCGCTAACAAGGCCTGCCTGGCTAAAACATAATGCATCTTGGCCGGTGTCGAAATTACTACTGCCTTAATTTCCTGATCCAGCAAACGACTAGGCTCCGAGTAAAGAGGGATTCCCGGGAATTGGCCCTTTAATGCTTCTCTGGTCAGGGCATCTGCTTCCGCTACTCCCTTTAAAACCCCTAACTGCGCAAAAATGCGAACGAGGTTTCGCCCCCACTTCCCTGCCCCGATCACCCCTACCCCGATGCTCAAGCCCTCCATCTCCTTCCTGACAATTATTCCGCACGATTATTCCGCACCCAGGCAATAGTTTTTCGCAACCCACCAACCAAGGTCCATTCCGGGACGAAATGTAATTCATTCCGCGCTTTCTCCACATCCAGCACCCGGCGATGTATGTTATCAATATTCCGTTTTGCCTCATATTTGATCGCACTTTTACTCTCGGTTAATTTGATAATTAACCCGGCTAAATCATTAACGGATGTTTCAATCGCTGTTCCAATATTGTAGATTCCTCCATTGTTAAAGGGCCCAAGAGCTGCTAGAACCGTAGCGCGACAAGCATCTTGAATAAAAGTAAAATCTCTGGTTTGACTACCATTTTCATAGATAATTAAAGGCCGATGATCTAATGCCCAGTCAATAAACCTTGCTACTACCCCCGCATAAGGATTATCAGGATGCTGATTAGGTCCATAAACATTGGAATAACGGACAATGGTTAGCGGCAATCCATATTGCTCCTGAAAAACCTGCGCATAACTTTCACCCGCAAATTTACTGGCCGCGTAAAAGCTCAAAAATTGTAAGCGTTCCTGCTCTTTAATGGGAACATGTTCAGCATTTCCGTAAACCGAGGAGGTCGAAGCATATACTATTCTTTCAACGCTTGCTTTTAACGCTTCTTCCAGCACATTATATGTCCCGATAATATTGGTTTCTAAAGCAATACGGGGTATTTCTGTGGAAGCTAGCATATTAACCGCGGCGAGATGGAATACTGTATCTTTTCCCTGCATGGCTTTGGCTAACAAATTTTTATCCAGGATATTTCCGCTGATGAATTCTATTTGTGTCTCAATACCGAGGTTTTGTAAATTTTTTTGCCGCCCCGTATGCAGATTATCCAATACCGTTACCCGGCAACCGTAATCTATCACCAGCATTCTTACTAAATTTGAACCGATAAAACCGGCTCCTCCTGTTACTAAGACGTGCTTCATCGCTTAACTCCCTTCAAACATATTATCCTTAAACCACCAATACGGATGAACCAGAATCTGCAAACGCGGTTCTTTCCCAAGATGCGTACACATACAGTTTTCCCGCCACATCCCAAAACTATCAGAAATATATTTAATCTCCCGTGTATAGGCGGAATCATAGGCATCGTACCATATCCCCACCTCTTCCTTGGAGACATTTTCAAAGAAGCTACGATTGTGTCTCGGACCAGCGGCCGTATGTTCACCATGAGCAGCTGCCGAATGCACAGTTATCTCCAAAACCGTCTCCAGCACTTTCTTTTCTCGTAAGAAGACATTAATAGAATCTTCCTTAGGGAAAATATGAGCAAAATCAAGGGCTTCAAAATGCAAACCAATTTCATGACCATAGGCCATTATTTCCTTGAGGGCATGATAGGCTTTATATTCGAAAATATTATAAGTTGAAGCGTGCAGTCTCACGAAATAAGTAGTCTGAATCCCCATTTCATGTTCGAGCCTGGCCATTGCCAGTGCCTTTCCAACGGAATGTTCAATATCATGTCTTAAAATAATAAAGCGTTGCTCTTCCTTAAGAGTACCTACCTCCCGAAACGGGATAATCACATACCCCTGTTCTCGTGCTTGCTGCAAGCAATCTCGATAATGATCATACTTCCAGGAACAGGCTTTTTCCATCTCCACCACATCCTCCCTCACCGCAACTGCTATATCATATTACTCAACAAAAAAAGATGTTCCGTTTGTCCTCACAAACGGAACATCTCATTTGCATTGCTAGAGCGTGAAATTAATCCCCAAAGACCGCACCCAGAGTCAATAGGGATACAAAAAAGAAAAAAGGCTTCTCAGCCTTTAATTTTTTTGGTGGTGCCCGAGGCCAGACTTGAACTGGCACGAGGGGTAAACCTCGCGGGATTTTAAGTCCCGTGCGTCTGCCGATTCCGCCACTCGGGCATATGCAAATATCATCTATGAACAATAAAAAGTAGTTGGAGGTGCGGGTCGGATTTGAACCGACGGATGGCGGATTTGCAGTCCGCAGCGTTAGCC